>JAFCCZ010000002.1 GCA_017609945.1 Candidatus Iainarchaeum sp. | reverse complement strand
GAAGGCATAGGGTGCTACTACTCCAAAGAAATAATCGATGAGGAAGTCATAGATGATATTGTAACGGTTGCAAACGATGAAGCCTTTGATGCAGCAAAAAGCCTTGCCAAGAGCTTTGGTTTGTTCGTTGGACCAAGTAGCGGGGCAAACTATGCGGCAGCAAAGAGATTCAATGGAACAGTTGCAACTGTTTTGCCAGACTCGGCCAATAGGTATATAAGCACAGAATTGTTCTAGGAGGAACAAATAAAAACACTTGCTGGGAACAATCTTTTTGTGAACTTTTTGGAAGCGGGCACTTTTGGTGCAGCTTTTGAAAGCGAGCGAAGCGAGTGCTTCAAAAGGTGCGCGGGGTTGGCAGAACGGTTATGCGCCTGCCTGCAGAGCAGAGGAAGGGGGTTCAACTCCCTCACCCCGCTTTTAGCCTGCTGAACGAAGTGAAGCAGGCTGTTGGGATTGACCGTCCCGCGGCGGCCATGCGAAATGGCCTTCGGCTCCCTCACCCCGCTACCAAAATTCTTTTATTCTAGTTTAAATAAAGTTATAGTGATGAAAAGAGAAATTCTTGCAATCTGCTTGCTCTTTACTGCGGTTGCTTTAAGCGGTTGTGTTTCCGAACAGGGGACAGGAAACGATATTCCGGAAGATGGGTCGGACGCTGCTGGCCCAGAAGAAAAGCCAGGGATGGAAATACCGGTTGGGGAATTTTACGATTTCAATGAAGGAATAGAACCAGTAAGCATGTTCAGGTGGGAAGCGGATTCTGCGATTGTTTATAACGACAAGCTTTGTTTTCCCGCAAAAAAACCCGCAGGTGGAGGGCAACGAATCTATACGACGCACTGCTTTGATGGAAAAAATTGGGAAGTGCATAATGGCGGCGGCGAGTTTAATGAAATTTACAACAATAGAATATACGGGCTTGGGTGTGATGGCCTCTGCGTATTCAATGAAAACTTTGAGCCTGAAAAAGTGGTTGCAATTGAAAACAAATTCGGCTCACGCTTGGAAAGTGTGAAAGCTAACAAGGGAAAATTGTACATCGGGACAGAGCACAACAATGGCACACACTACGTTTTTGACGGAAGTGTTTTGTCCGAGTTCTCCAACCCCTGTGAGTACAGGGACGAGGTTGCAGATTACACCGGCCTTAAAGCAATGGAGGAATATAACGGAAAGCTCTACGCTTCCTTCTCAGGGTGCGATGAATTCATCTTTGTGCTGGAAGGAGACGCCTGGATTCCAATTGGAAAAACAGCACATTGGGTAATTGATATGGAAGTGTTTGACGGCGAGCTAGTCCTGTCAGACGGGTTTGGGATTTACTCCTTTGACGGGTCAGAATTAAAGGAGATAAGGGGGTCTTTGCCTCTTGACAAACTAAGAATTCCCCACTTCCCCGAACTTGAGGTACACGACGGGAAGTTATACTTTTACACAAGCTGGCCCTGCTCCATGATGGGCGAGGATGAAGCCCAAGCGGTTGTATACAATGGAAGCGCCTGGCAAGTGCCGGAATGGAACTGCACGTTAAATAAGATTGGATTTCTAATTAGCTACAAGGGCCATTTGTTTGACGCCGAAAAAAACAAGCTACATATCTTAGAGTAGGTAAATTACTATGAGTTGGGAATACTCACCCCGCTTTTCTTGTTCTGGAAAAAGTTAGTCACAAGCGCTGGCGACTATGCCACAAGCTCCGGAAACGCTGTTTGCAATGTTGCCACCGCCGTCTATTAATGGAAGTGAAAGAGACGCGCACTCAATATCCCCAGAGAGGCCACAGACTTCGTTGTTTGTTAAGGTTCCGCCTCCGCCACCATTGAAACGGATTCCATACTCGTTGTCCATTAAATTGTTTCCAGTTATGTTGTTGTTCTCTGCTGCATCTAAATAGATTGCGGATTGCAGCACCCCGTCAATAGTATTGCTTGAAATGGTGTTGTTAGTGGACCCAAAGTCAAGATAGATTCCATACGCCCCATCTGCAATGGTATTTGAACTTATAGTTGAACCTGAACTTAGAGTGAGATTAATAGCTGCGCCGGTTCCACTGGTATTTATGTTACAGTTTTGCACTGTTACATTGCTTGAATTTTGTATATCTATTGTTTGGCTCACTGTCCCTGGGGTACCACCTGCAATTTGCTTGTTTTCGCAATCCAAAGTCACGTCATCGGCTTCAATTGTAAGAACACCCATGGCATAACAAGCGTCTGTGAAACTCTGTGCAAGGGTGTATTCACCAGATTCTGATATTGTATACGGGAGGGAGTTGATTTGGGTAGCGGCGACAACAAGCGCAACAGGGACCGTCCCAGAACAAGAAATCGTAGCACTCGCCGACAAACCACCGGCGGTAGAAAAATCCACAGTAACACTGCCCTCAGAAAAATTCCCGGAAGCATCAGAATCCAAGTTCTGAACAACAAAAGTCTCGCCAACACCAACACTGGCCGGAGAACAAACAGTATCAGGACCGTCTCCCTCCTTAATGTTGACCCCGTCACTTGAGGAAACACAATCAGACTCAACCGTTAAAGTGTTCCCGGAAGCATTCTACAAAGTAAAACCAACCGAATCATCCCCCGCAGAAAAAGTCATTTCCTTCAAAACCAACTGCGAACTCTGACTCTTGCAAACCACACCCCCGCTAGACCCGGAAGTAACAAAAATCACAACACCAATAACCACAGCAACAACAATTAAAGACCAGCCATAGGTCCTTAAATACTCCAATCCGGATTGGGCTCCTCCCTTAATATAGCGCAGACACCCAAGGCCCTTGCACTTGGCTTTATTTGCCGCAGACTTAATCTTTTGCCTTATTAGACATAGAGGGGAATTTTTAGTATTTAATGGTTGCCGTACAGTGCAATTGGTCCCAAAAGAACAGGGCAAAGGAAAGCAGCAGGAGTTGGGTTTTGGCAGGTTTTGGGAAAGGTTCGCTTAACAAGCTTTTTAAAGATTCACATCCCCCTAATAGTACAGTAAAATACCTGATTTTACGGGTTTTTCGAACTAAACAGTGGTGTATATGGGTTTAAGGCCAGGCAGATGCTACAGGACCAAAAAGGACAGGGCGTTCACAAGGGTGGCCGTGAGAGTGCACAGGAGAAATTATATCGGAGCTGTGCCAGGCCTTAAAACAAGGCAGTTTAATATGGGGAACCCCCTAAAGAAGTTTACCCACATTCTGGATTTGAAGGTTCAGGAGCACGTGCAGTTGAGGGACAACAGCATGGAGTCGGCAAGAATTGCAATCAACAGGTATTTGCACAACCACATTGGGAAGGAAAATTACTTCATGAAAATAAGGGTTTACCCATTCCAGATACTGCGCGAGAACAAGCAGGCGCAGGGCGCGCACGCTGACAGAATCCAGACAGGCATGTCAAAAGCGTACGGAAAGCCGATTGGCAGGGCGGTGAGGGTAAGACCGGGGCAGAAAGTAATTAGCGTGCTGGTTGACGAGCCCAATATTGAGGTTGCGAAAAAGGCTTTGATGAGGGCAAAGTCAAGATTTACCTGTGATGTAAAGGTTGGGATTGGAACAGACGTTGAAAGCATTGGAACCAAGCCAAAGAAGGTCAGGGAAGCAAAGGTTGAAAAGAAGGAAGAGGAGAAAGAGGGCGAAGAGAAGAAGGAAGAGGGCAAGGAAGGCACCGAAGGCAAGGAAGAGGAAAAGACGGAAGGGGACAAAGCCAAGGAAGGCGGAGAGAAGAAGGGCGAAGAGAAGCCAGGCAAAGAAGGCGCCGGAAAAAAGGAAGAGGGCAAAAAGTAGCCCCTGCCTGCGGCAAAAACTGTTTTTTGAATTAGCGCTCTGGAAAAAACTGGAGTTATACAGTAGTTTATTAAATAACAAAGTACTTTTTCTTTATTGAAATGTTTGAAGACAACATTCTATGGTTCAGAAACATCCGGAAGAAGGACATTCCAAAGGTTGGCGGGAAGGGCGCAAATTTGGGGGAAATGACTGCGGCAAACTTTCCCATCCCGCCGGGATTCTGCGTTACGGCACAGGCATACTTCAACTATTTGGACGAAAGTGGAATCAAGCGCAAAATAATCAAGGCAATTGACGCAATAGACGTTGAAAACTCCGAACAGCTGCACAAGGTAACTGCAGAGGTAAGGGAGCTAATCAAAAACACGCCGATGTCAGGAGAGCTTGCCGATGAGATAAAGATTGCGTACTGCAAGCTTGGCGAAAAAAAGCTGGCTTGGCTCACAAGCAGCGAGGAATGCTTTGTTGCGGTGAGAAGTAGCGCAACCGCAGAAGATTTGCCGGAGGCAAGCTTTGCGGGACAGCAGGAAACATACCTGAACATAAAGGGCAGGGAACCCCTTGTTAAGGCAGTGCAGAACTGCTGGGCCTCACTCTTTACTGCAAGGGCGGTTTACTACAGGAAAAAGCAGGGGTTTGAAACAGAGCAGGTAGGCATCGCGGTCGTGGTGCAGAAGATGGTGAACAGCACGGTTGCAGGGGTGATGTTTACTGCCTCACCGACAGGGAACGAATCAGAAATTATTATTGAGGCAGCGTTTGGATTGGGCGAATCGGTTGTTTCGGGAAGCATTACTCCCGATAGATACACTGTGGACAAGGGAAGCATGAAGCTGCTTGACAAGAGGATTACCTCGCAGGAGTTCAGGATTGTGAGGCAGGGAAAGGAAAATGTTAAGGAAACGCTTTCAAGCGCTACCGCAAAAAAGCAGAAGCTCCCTGACAAGGAAATAATTGATTTGGCAAAGATTGGAAAGCAGATTGAAACCCACTACAAGGCGCCGCAGGACATAGAGTGGGCCCTTGAGGGAAAGGAAATGTTCATAGTACAAAGCAGGGGGATCACAACACTTGGGCTAAAGGAAAAGGACGAAGCTAAAAAGATGAGGGAAGAGCAGGTAAAAAAGTTTGAGGACAAGGTAATTTTGAAGGGCCTGCCTGCCTCACCAGGCCTGGTTAACGGAAAGGTGAAAGTAATTCCCTCAATTGACGAAATTTCAAAAGTCCAGCAGGGCGACATTATTGTGACAAAAATGACCTCGCCGGACTGGGTTCCAACAATGAAGAAGGCCCTGGCAATAATTACAAACGAGGGAGGCAGCACATGCCATGCTGCAATAGTAAGCAGGGAATTGGGAATTCCTTGTGTGGTGGGAACAGTAAAGGGAACTGATACGCTTGAGGACGGAGACGAGATAACGGTAAACGGGTTTGACGGGCTGGTTTACAGGGGAAAAGTTGAAATAGAACTCCCTAAAGAGGGAAAAAAACCGATTATTGAAAAGCAGGACGTTGACAGGATTGAAAAGGTTCTCTCGGAAGAACTTTCCTCGGGAGAAGAGGAAAAGCAGGACATTGGGATTGCGTGGGCAGAGGAAAAGAAAGAGGTTGAGGAAAAGGCGGGGGAAGAGCTTGCTGAAAGGGTTGCAGAGGAAAGGGAAGAAATCGTTGAAAGGGCAAAGGAGGACGTAGAGCAGGTTGTTGAAAAATACTCTGGAGTGGAAGCAGGGGAAATGCCCGAAAAAGAGCTTGAGACAGAGAAAAACGAGCTAATTGAGCTTCTGAAAGAGGTAGCGCCAAAGGTAAAAGTAAATGTTGCACTGCCGGAGGCAGCGGGAAAGGCCGCCGCAACAAAAGCCGAGGGAGTTGGGTTGTTGAGGGCAGAGCACATGATTACGTCAGAGGGGATGCACCCGGCGGAATTTGTAAGACAGGGGAAAACAGAGGAGCTGAAGGAAGCAATCAAGAAAGGCATTAGGACTGTTGCAGAGAAATTTGCCGGAAAGCCGGTGTGGTTCAGGACCTTTGATGCCAGAACAGACGAGTTCAGGGCGCTTGAAGGCGGCTCAAACGAACCGGAAGAGGACAACCCAATGCTTGGATGGCACGGAATAAGGCGTGACTTGGACGAGCCCGAACAGTTGAAAGCGCAATTCAAGGCGGTTAAAGAGTTGAGGGATGGAGGGCTTACTAATATTGGAGTGATGATTCCGTTCGTGCAAAGCGTTGAGGAATACAAAAAGGCAAAAATCCTTGCGAGGGAGTGCGGCCTTGAACCGGACGACGCAAACTTTGATTTTGGGGTAATGATTGAAACGCCTGCAGCAGTCTGGAGCATTGACGAGCTCATTGACGCGGGAATAGAGTTTGTGAGCTTTGGAACAAATGACTTAACACAGTTGACTCTTGGGATTGACAGGAACAACGAGCGAATTCAAAAGTGGTTCACTGAACTGCACCCGGCAATTCTGAGGGAGATAGAGCATGTGATAGGGAAGTGCAGGAAGGCCGGGGTAAAAACAAGCATTTGCGGGCAGGCGGCAAGCAATCCAGAAATGGTAAAGCACCTTGTAAGGTTTGGAATTGATTCAGTGAGCGCAAACATTGACGCTGTTGAAAAAATTAAGGAAACAGTTCTCATAGAGGAAAAGAAACTTATTCTGAGAGGAAAGAAGAAGGGGTAAACGTGCTGCAATTGGATTTGGACAAGGCAGTGCAAGCTGTCTTGAAGAAAGGGGCAAAAATTGTTGCAGTGCAGATTCCAGAGGGCCTTAAAGAGCGGGCGCTGGAGATAGCAAAGGGCATTGAGGAAAAGACCGGTGCGGTTGTTTTTACTTTTGTTGACCCGTGTTATGGCTCGTGTTCTCTCTCAGATCACGAGGCAAAAAGGGTTGGTGCAAGCTTGCTGCTGCACTTTGGGCACTCGCCGTTTCTTTCAAAGACAGAGGTTGAAACCGTTTACCTGCCTCTTGGATACAAACTCGTGAAAGGGGGGCTTGCAATGCTTGCTGAGGGCATTGCAAAAAAGGTTGGGAAAGGGAAAAAGATTGCGCTGTGCAGCACAGTACAGTATCTTGGGCACTTGAAGAGTTTTGGAGAGTTGCTTGAGAAGAGGGGTCTGAAGGTTTTTGTTGGAAGGGGAAAAGGAGTTTCAAAAGGGCAGGTACTTGGCTGCAACTACTCAAGCGTTAAAAGCATTGAGGGAAAGGTTGAGGCAGTTGTCTTTTTGGGGGACGGACTTTTTCATGTGCTTGGGATTTCTTTCAGCTCAAGCAAGCCGGTTTTTACCGCAAATCCTTTGAGTTTGGAAGTTGGGGAGTTGAAAAATGAGCGGGATCTTTTCCTGAGAAAAAGGTATGCGGTAATTGCCAGGGCAATGGACGCAAAAAGCTTTGGGATTCTCTTGAGCTCAAAGAAGGGGCAGCTTAGGGAAAAGCTTGCGCTAAAGCTGAAGCGGGAGATTGAGGGAAAGGGGCGAAAGGCATTCATTTTCGTTTCAGACTTTGTGAAGCCGGAATACCTTACTGGGGTAAAGGTTGACGCGCTTGTTTCAACCGCCTGCCCGCGCATTGCGTTTGATGACTCCTCCTCATTCAAGCAGCCATTGCTCAGCCCGTCAGAACTCTCAATGGTGTTTGGGGAGAAAAGACTGGAGAATTATAAAATAGACGAGTTTTTGTAAGCTCAGAACTTTATTTCGTCAGGATCTGGGTCTTTGTATTCTTCCTCTTCTTCCAACTCGTGCCTTCTTCTCGGAACGATTTTGCCGGTGGTTTTGGCCTCGCCCTCGGAAATTTCCTCGTTCACAACCGTTCCCCTGAATTCCTGGCCACGGACGGCTGCCTCAAAGTTCTCCAAATCGTTGCCGTTCACAAAAAGCGATGGAATCCTGCTCCTCTTTAGGACAAGGGCGGCGGGAAGGTCAAGCACAAGATTCTGCCCTGGCTTTGACTCCACAACCTGAATTATGCTAATAAGCCGCTCGTAGCTCAGTTCAGGGTAGAACTTGGCGCTCCTTGACTTTTTGGGGTCAGAGCTGTAGACTCCGTCAACATTGCTCAGGTTGATGAAATTTCCCTGCATTTGTTCTGCAATCAGGGCAGCAACAGCGTCGGTGGTAAAGCCGGGAATTTGCCCGCCGAGGATTGGAATCTTTCCAATATCAAGAACTCTCTTTACAAACGAAACATTTGTTAGAACGCGGGGATAAGCGTTGTCAACCGATTGGGTGAGAAGGGTTGCGTTAATTCTTGTAACCATTATTCCCAACTCGTCCAGAAAATAGTTGTTTGCCCCCAAAGCCTTTGCAGCCGCCTGATAGCTACGGCAGATCTTACCGCCTCCAAGAACCAAAGCAAAGTTATAACCTTCGGCGGACAATCTATTTATTGATTCGGAAAATTTCGCAATCTTTGTAACATTTGGTTTGTCGCCAATCAGAATGCTTCCGCCAACGCTTACACTAAAGAATCTGTCCGGGACAAACCTGCCTGCAGAATTAATGGAACTTGGAGAAGGGTCATCACTGCCTTGCTCGTCCCTTTGCTCGCCCTGGTTAAATATCTCAAACATGTCAGGAAACATTTTAACACCAAACAATGAGTTAAATAATGTAATGTAATCTTTTATTTAAATAGTTGGGTTGATCAACATGAAAAACAGCCATTTGGAAGAGGTAAACGAGGCAGAGATAGTCCTCTTCAAGAAAAAACTGAAGAAAATGAAGCAGTTCAAGGGCCGGGGAACAGAACTCATTTCCCTTTACCTTCCGCCCGCGGTAGACAGGAGCAGCGTCATGGCCCAAATAACAGAAGAGCTCAGCCAGAGCAGCAACATTAAGAGCCCTACAACGAGAAAGAATGTGCAGGGCAGTTTGAGGAAGCTGAACAATTTCCTGAAGCAGATTAACTTCAAGCTGCCTGAGAAAGGACTGGTGGTTTTTTCGGGAAACGTTTCAGAGCAGGAGGGAAAAAGTGATATAAGGCTTTTTACAATAAAGCCCCCGAGAGAGCTTAAGACAAAGCTTTACTGGTGCGATTCAGAATTTCACCTTGTCCCGCTTGAGGAAATGGTTGCTCCAACCGATATTTTTGGAATTCTCACAATTGACAACAAGGAATCAACAATTGCGATTCTTGTTGGAAAAAAGTATGAGATTCTCGGACACTTCACCTCAGGAGTAAGCGGGAAGCATAGGGCTGGCGGGCAATGCCTAGTTCCCAACACGCTAATTCAGCTTAGTGATGGCAACATCGTTGAGATTTCAAAATGCCATAACCCAAGCGGGGTTAAGACAGCCGATTTTTACAGTTTTTCGGTTGAAGATTCCTTCATAAATGACAAATGGAATACTGTGAAAAATGAAACGGCCACTATTATTACTAAAGAGCCCAGGCTTGAAATCGCTTGCTCCAAAGACCACTCGCTGTTCTGCTGGAAGCACGGCAAAATAGCTGAAAAAACCGCAGGGAAATTGGAGAAAGGGCAGTTCCTTCTAATTCCAGAAAAAATTAGAGTTAAAGGGGTTGCGCAAAAACTGCAAAGCAATTATTTTAATTCATTCACAGTTCTTAAAAGGGGCAGAAGAGCGCTTAAAGAGGCAAGAACTTCCCTGGGCCTGTTTCAGAGAGAACTGGCGGGAAAGGCAGGATTGTGCCAAGCCAACATTTCGGCTTTAGAACTTGGGAAGTTTTGTCCGAGGAACCGGACACTTGGAAAAATTTGCAACCACCTTGGAATAGACTTTAACCTGTTTGTTCAAAAACACTGCAAACCAAATAGCGAGATTCGACTCCCAAAAGAGATTGGTTGGGAACTTGCACAGCTAATAGGATACTTTGCCGGCGATGGCTCATTTGAAGAGGAAAGGCTGAGCTTTTTTGAAGAGAGAGAAGAAATTGCGAACGAATATGAAAAACTTGCCGCCAGAGTTTTCAACGCAAACACAAGTGTTCGTTTTAGAAAAACAAAGAATTATTTCACAATAAGAGTGTATGGTAAAGCTATCATAAGATATTTGCGGGGAAATTTTCCGGAATTAAACAGTAAATCCATTCCAAAAAAGGTTTTGAAATCGCCTGACAGAATCTTGGCTGGCTTCCTGCGTGGACTGTTTGATGCTGAAGGCTATGTGAGCCACAAAAAAGTGGCGTTAGGAATGAATAATGAAAAACTTGTAAAGCAGGTGCAGTTGGCGCTGCTTAGGTTTGGGATTCTTGCAGGAATTCATCGTTATGACAACAGAAAAAACCCCTATTCAAATAAGATTAGGTTCACAGTCCAATTGAGTGAAAAGAAGTCAATTGAATTGTTTAAAGAAAAAATTGGGTTTAGCTCGACTGAAAAATCCAAACAGCTTTCAAAAGAGATTGCAAAGATTGGAAACAAAAGCAGCGTTAGGCAAATTTCTTCCTCTGGAAAGCAAATTAGAGAACTAATAGAAAAGAACGGCTTTAAGGTAACAGATTTTCCAAGGGTAACAAACTTCTTCAGAAATGAAAGAATGATGAGCAAGCAGGCATTTAAAAATTCGGTAATTGGATTTGCTAAAAACGAGGGCTTGATTAAGGAACTTGAAACAGTTCTTAAAAGAGAACTCCTCCCAGTAAAAATTGCCAGTATTTCAAGAAAGAAAGCTTCTGTAAAAATGGTTGATATTAGCGTTGAAAATCAAAACTTTATTGCAGGCGGAATTGTTTCCCACAACTCCGCTCAGAGGTTTGAAAGGCTTCACGAGGACGCGGTGAACGATTTCTACAAAAGGATTGGCACCAAGCTAACGGAGATTTTTGTGCCATACGGAGACAAGCTAAAGGGCCTGCTTATCGCAGGGCCGGGAATAACAAAAAATTACTTTATGAACCAGGACCGTTTGGATCACCGGCTAAAGGAAAAGGTTCTTGGAACAATTGACACATCCTACACTGACGAAAGTGGAATAAGGGAAGCAGTAAACAAAAGCAGTGAACTTTTGAGGGATGCGGAAATCACAAAGGAAAAAAACGTTGTGAATAATTTCATGGGAGAGGTTGTGAAGCCAGGCGGACTTGCAGCGTACGGGCAGCAGGAGGTGGAGGAAGCCCTCTTGGTCGGAAAGGTTGAAACCCTGCTTTTGAGTGAGGAAATTGAGTGGATGGTTTACAAGTTCAAGTGCAATTCCTGCGATACGGAGGAAGAAATTGTTGTCAAGGAGCCAACTGGCTTTGAGCCAAGCAAGCACAAGTGCAAGAAATGCGATTCTGCTCTGGAGCTCATGGAAGAGGTTGACTACACCGACTGGATAGTTGAAAAGGCAATGAGCACCGGCACTGAAACAAAAATCATCAGCACAGACACCTCAGAGGGCGAACAGTTCCTGAAGGGATTTGGAGGAATTGGTGCGATTCTAAGGTTCAGGTAAGGGCCATGCGCAAAAACACTTATTCAACAAACTGCAAAGGCATTGGCGGGCAGATAAAGAGAAGGTACACGGATTTTGTTGTAGAGGAAGTGACTCCAGGCGGAAGGGCCTGTAAAGCAAACCGATTTATTGGAGAGTATGACTGGGAAAAACACGAACCAGGACTTAAGATTCCGAAGAGAAGTGGCGAGGAACAGCTTTGCCTTGACCTTGAGAAAATAAACAAGGACCTGAACTTTTGCATTAGCAAAATCTCAAGGTTTCTGCAGTGCAGCAAAAAGCGAATAGGATATGCCGGCTTAAAGGACAAGCGTGCGGTAACCTGCCAGAGGATTTCAATTTTTGACCCAAACCTTGAAAGGCTTGCCGCATTCTCCTCAAGGGGAATTGACTTGAGGAATCCAAAATGGGGCAATGAAAGGGTTGAAATTGGGGATCTTTCAGGCAACGGGTTTACAATTATCATAAGGGATATCTCACTGGAGGAAAAGGTGATTAAGGAACGGGTAAAGGGATTCTTCTCGGAGGTTAAGGGGCAGGGAATTGCGAATTTTTTTGGCGAACAGAGGTTTGGCGGGGTAAGGCAGATTACGCATCTTGTGGGAAAAGAGTTTGTGAACGGCCACCCTGAAAAGGCAATAATGCTTTACCTAACCGCTACCTTCCCAAAAGAGGACGAAGAGATCAAGGCAGCCAGGCTTGAGCTTGCGAAGAGCGGCGACTTTTCAAGGGCAAGCAAGGAATTTCCGGTAAAGTTCAGGTATGAGCGGGCAATAATTCACTATCTCTGCAAATACCCGAGGGATTTTGTGGGCGCTTTCAGGGAACTGCCCAAGGCGCTGAGATATTTGTTCACTCACGCTTACCAAAGCTATTTGTTCAACCGCATTATAAGCGAAAGGCTTGAGCTTGGGTGGGGTTTAAAAAAAGTGAAGGGAGATATATTATTGGACGGAAAGCCAACCGCCCCCCTGTTTGGATTTGAGTCCAAGCTTGCGGAGGGAGAGCCTGGCGAAATAGAGAAATCTGTTCTAGAGGAAGAGGGAATTTCCCTGAAGAATTTTAAGGTAAAGGAGATGCCGGAGCTCTCCTCAAAGGGGGCAAAGCGCAAAATAGTGCTGCGCCCGCAAAAGCTGAAGTTTTTGGGAACTGGGGAGGATGAATTCTTTGAGGGAAAAAGGTTTGCAAAAATTTCGTTTGAGCTGGAAAAGGGAAGTTATGCAACTACTGTTTTGAGGGAGTTAATGAAGGTGGAAGGGTGAGGGAAATTATACTGTTTTTTGTGCCGCTTGCTTTGTCAATTCTGTTTGTTTACCTTTTCGGGAAACTCAACAAGAAAAACGGAGTAATTGGAAAGGACATCAACAAGCTTGACCAAAGGATTGTTCCGGAAGCGGCAGGAATCGCCCTTCTTGTGCCGGTGTGGTTTGCGATTCTCGCAATAGGCCTGTTTTACCAGCAGGAATTCAACATGTTTTATTTCTTATTTGGACTTATTGTCAGTGCATTTGCGTTTATTGGGCTAATGGATGACACAAAGCACAAGTTTATGATGAAGACAGCCCCTTGGACATTTAGGGCCATTCCAGTGGCCTTTGTTTCACTGCTTTTTGGAGCGGTGCATTTCCACGACCCGGTTTGGGCAGTTATGATAGCACTGTTTGTTGCAGGGCTTGCCTCATTTGAGAATACCTTTGCCGGACTGAATGGGTGGGAAATTGGATCGGGCCTCATAATATCTGTGTTTGTGACCTTGATTGTTTCAACGAGCCTTGACCCAAACCTTGTGCTTCTCTCGCTTGCCCTAAACGGGATGATTCTCGGACTTTTGTTCTGGAACAGGTTTCCGGCAAGGGTTTTTCCCGGGGACAGCGGAACCCTTTTCATTGGAAGTGCGATAGCTGCATTGCTTGTGATGAACCAGCGGTTTGAAATGATAATTCTTGGAACACTGTTCTTCCTGCCGCACTTTGTTGACTTCTTCCTGCTGAAGCTCTTAACAAACCCGAGGGATGTGAGCCAGAGCAAGTCACTGCCCTATGCCATTCTTCCAAACGGAAAGCTTTCAATCCCAAAGACGGGGAACGGTTCAAAGCTGGACTTTGCAAAGCTTATCCTCAAAGTGTTTGGGCCACTGAGGGAATGGCAAGTAGTAACCATACTTTGGGCGGTTACAATTGCAAACTGCCTTTTCTGGTCAAAGCTGTTTGGCGTAATTTGAATTCTGCTTCAGGCTGGCAACCGAGTAAACGGCCATGCTTGCAATGGCTGGCACAACAAGACGCACCAGGTCAAAGAGAATTAGCAATGCCCCAATCTGCTGAATTGAAAGTGATGAAACGGCAATTGGCATTGAGAGGAACGCAAAGCCTATTCCCTCAACCAGCCCGATTCCACGCGGGAGAAAGGGGGTTCTTTCAAGGATTGAAACAAGAATAAACAGCACTGCAACCGAGTAAATTGGAATGGCAATTGACAAGGCCTTGAAAGAGAAAAGTAGGGCGAGAAATTCAAGGGAAAGGGAGAGGCCGGAGAGCAGCAGGGTCAGGAGAAATGTTTTTGCTCCAAGGCCCGGGAGGTACTCGCTGTAAGATTCAAAGAACTTGCAGAGCCTTCCAGCCAGCGGAAGCCTTCCGGAAAAGCGTTTAAAAATTCCTGCAATTCTGAGGCCAAAGCCTTCTCTCAGCGGGAGAAGGAACAGTGCGGTTGCAAGCAGAATTACCGCAAAGCCTGAAAGAAGACCGGCCAGAACAAAGGGGCTGTATTCTGCAGATGAGATAAAAAGAAAGATTACAGTGCCTGAGAGCAGTGAAATTAGAAGAAACTTCATGCCCTTTACAACCATGGAAGCGGAAATGGATTCTGAGTACGGGACACCAAAATGCTCCTTCAGCGAAACTGCCCTAAGCATGTCTGCCCCAAGCTGAATTGGGGTGAGGGAGGCGTAAACAGCGGAAAATCCAATAACCAGGGAATCCCTGAATCCAGCCGGGTTGCGCTTTTTTATAAGGTAAGCCCACGAAATTAGCCATATAATGATGGAAAATATGAAAAAAATGCATGCAATGGCTAATAATTCAATATTTGCCGTTTTTAGGACTTCTGTTGCATTAGTAAGGCCACCCATCACAGCCAGCAGGGCAAAAACAAAAAACAGGAAGATGAATGCGTTTCTGAGGTATTTCTGCATGGTAATCAGCGAAGCATTCCTGTAAGCTCGTTGCTCTTGGCAAGCACTTCCTCTGCGTTGCTGAACATTGCCCTTAACACTGTAAAGCTTGTGTTGTTCAAGGCGTCAATGCTGTTGCTCTTCACGACTATCCTTTTGTCTGAAACTTCCACAGTTGGCTCTGCCAGCGCGGAATCCGGAAACTCAACCAAAATAACCGGCTTTTCCCCCGCCTCAAGCATTTCACTGCACTGCTCTGCCTCAACCCTTTCCTCTGTTTTGAAATCGCCGTAATTTGTAAGGCAGTAGAGGGTAAGGCCCTGCGAATCCGCAACCCTGAACACCTGGGTAACCTGCCTTCCGTTCCCAACAAGAACAACCACAAAAAGATTTGAAGCGTTCAGCATAAAGGGGTTGGCCGCATTTCCTGCCTCGTAAATTCCTGAGCTTACAATAAACTCGCTTTCACCGGCAATCCCTGGAATGAGCTCCAAGGGAGACGCAATGCCTGACCTAAATAGAACTCCTTCAGACCTTACTGAATGAAAATCTTCCCGGGGCCCCGCCAAAATTGCTGCAACAAAGATTATGATAAGCACAACCAAGATGGCGTAGACAACGGTTTTCCTCAAGTTAAAAGCCATAACTTAGAGGTAATGCAAAACTAATAAAAAAGGATTCAAAAGATTAGGGAAAAGGAGAACTTATACATAACGGCATTCTGTTCTCCCGGAAAAAACGTTAAAAAAAGAAAAAAGAAGGAAAAAAGGTTGGTTTTGAAACCAACCGTTTTTCAACAGACTTAGCTCAACGCGTCGAGTGCGTCAATCAGGTCGTTTGCAGCCAGCTTTGTGTCAGCAGCAGCGTAACCAGCAACAATAATGTCGCCGTTACCGAGCAACTGTACAACTCTGTCTCCACTAGTGGTCAATGCCTCGCCTAGCGTGCCTTCGCCCTCACCAAGAGAGGTAGAAGATGAAACCAGCTTGTTGACTAACCAACCACCCACAATAATGTGAGCGCCTGCTGGTTCGGGTGTATCGAGGAATACCAATTGACCTACTGGGACAATTTCCTGTACCACTGCTGGATCTGCAACTGCGCCGCCCGCTGCCGGGCAAACGCCGCCTGCGATCGCGTCTACTGTTACCTTGGTGGATCCCTCTTCACCTGACTCGCCCTCGGCAAGCCCTGTGAAAGCGGTTCCACCGGCCGCTGTCGTTACGGTGCCTTTACCGAGAACAGCAAACTGCAGGTAGATCTGTGACTCTGGGATAGTAAACTTGGCATAGTCCTCACCAGCATCGGTAGTAATAATCTCTACCTTGGTGCCGTAGTCCAGCCAAGTCGCAGCCGACTGATTCTCCGGGCTGTCAGACCTCAAATTCCAACCGGTCAAGCGGTTAATATCCACCTGGGTCGGGTAGCCTGTCATGTCCGAATTCGGCAAAGTGATCAGCTCGTTGTCCTCTGTGCCAATGTATGCGTATACGTCGAATCCTGTGTTGTTTGTGTCGATGCCAAACGTAGCCACGAAATACGTAGTGTCTGTCGGGTCGAAACCCAAAGCCGTGTGGTCTGGAACGTAGAAGTTCGAATCCACATCAACCCTATAGCCTGTCTCTGCTGTAGTGGTGTGTCCCCAGTACGGGCCTCCGGAACTCTGAACATATATTGTTCCGGTGCTGTAGTTTGTTCCGTTGAAGTCAACGTCTACCGTTGAAAACTCGTTGCTGAAGTCAGTGGATCCGTGCAACAGGAGATATACGTCCTTGTATGATGTCTCGTCGTTCACAAACATTGTGTACATGTATGTGTCCTCAAGAGAATCATTTGTTATCTCCAATGGCGCGAAACCCCAGGCTTTGTCGATGTTTGTGTTGTCGTCGTCGTAGAACATTGTTTCGTATTTAGGAGTCTGGCCGTTTGCCTTCAGGATTGTGCCGTCTCCCTCTGTGTAGTTGTTGAAACTCTCGTACGCAAACTGGCAGTTTCCGTCAACCCCCACTGCAACGTTAGCGATTCCTATTGTATAGTCCATGTTCAGGTCAACGAACAAACCGTTGATATCTGCTGAACAAGTACCGCCGGCCTCTACGCAGGGGGAGTCACCGTTCAAGTCCCAACCTGCAGTATTCCAGTCAGTTATGACCGCAAATTCTGCGGCTGTACTGTAGTTTGTGTCAAACGTTGAACCATTGAGGTACTCTCCGTCAACGAAGCTCATGTTTGTGTCTGTTGTGTCGCATCTGAAGTAGAACGTTTGGTTGTCAATCATGAACGTTCCTTCGTCGCTTGGTCCTGTGGTCAGCTCGAGCTTGATGTAGAACGGCACTTCCCTCTCAACACCAGAGTTGTCTGTGTAAATTACACAGCCTGCTTCCTGGCCCTCAGAGGTCTCACAAGCGCCCTTTCCAATCTTGATCGTTGTAGTTGACTGGTCAATCTTCAGTCCGTCAAACTTGAACTTGACAAAGTTATAGCCCAAGTCACCGTCGTCGTTTCCTTGAAGGAACAAAGCCTCTCCGGTGGCGTCAGGGTCTGTCAACGAACCAGTTGCAGGAAGAAGCTGGTTAACCGAATTCCACTTCGTAACCGCGTTCTTGATCGTTATATTCGTCATTGTCCTTGTAGCCGGATTGGTATCCGACCCGCTCATGGTCAAACTGGCCTTCCAATAGTCGTTGGATGATGTCGTATCAGTGCTGTCGTATGGATACTGCTCGCCGTGCTTCAGGTCCACAACGCTCTTTCCAACAGTTGCCGTAACATAACCTGTCTGTGTCGTTGATTCAATGCCAACATCTGAAATGTACACAACCGTGTCAAGCGCATACTCGCCCTCACTGTCAACAAAGCTGTCGTTCAGGTAAACTCCTGTTCCAAGATTCTGCCTGTCAATCTCGTTGCCCTCGCTGTCAAGCAGCAAATACCTGACGTTATAGGTCGTTGTAGCGGCACCAGCCTGGGTCACAGCGTCAACCTTAACAGAGAGCTCTTCCCCGTCGAAGTTGCCCTTTCCTTCCAAACCCACAAACTCCTCGCCTTCGTAATACGTGGATTTGTCGGATTCCTTAATCAGCTTCACTGTGGTAGAGTTACAATCAACTGACTGCACAGTGAATTCCTCACCAAGGAATGGAATAAGAATGTTGTCCGAATCGCCGTCTGTGAACGCTGTAGCAGCCGACAAGGTATTATACACCGGAATACCATCGCCCAAATCAAGAACATAGTTGAAGTCGCCCTCACCTGTCATATAGACAATGAGGTCCTCAACATCCTTGTCAATAAGGTCCATTCTTGCGTCGACGTTAAGTCCGATTTTCTCCTTGACAACAATGCTATAGCTGACACTTGCATATCGATAAGTCCTCGTTTCGTTAGTCAAAAACGGAAGCTGGGCGCTGCTAAGCTCTTTAACAAGCTCATTGCCCGCTCCTGGATCTGACTTCAAAGGATAGCTTGACCCCTCATACGTCTTAGAGCTCTCTGTAGCATAAGACACGTCCCCGCCGACTGTAACATCAACTGTTACGCCAGTAAGATCAGGAGTTCCGCCATCACCGCCAGTCACTGTAACGTTACTCTCAACGGTTGCAAGCTGCGCAACTTTTGCAGCAATATTGCCCGCCCAGACAAAGTCTGAAGGAGCTGCACCCATTGAGCCGACAGCAATGTTAACCACTGGGTCACCGGTTGTTGCGCTAACAACATCCGACTTCTGTAGTGTATCGACATTGCTTGTCACTGCCGCTGAAACTACTGGTGCCAAAGCTGAACCAATTAAGGCTCCGCCAAGTGCAACAGCAGCTAGCTTCTTTACACTCAATCCTTTCATGTAGTGTTTCACCTCACAATTTTTCACATGAAAAATAAGCCCAGATATGGCTACGCCTTAAAGTGACACTATATCACTGAAGGCACACATAGCTAGACCCGTAACCTTATAACAACAGGGTATTTAAATACTTTTCGGTGGGAAAAAAGGCTTAAAAGGCCTTATTTTGACCGATAAGGTAAAATTTTGGTCTTTTGCAATAGATCACATCAACAATTGACGAACTAGTTTTGTACTATTTACTTGTAGAGGTTCTGGTGGAACTTTTCAATGTCTTCCTTGCTCATTATCTTTGTTATATAACTGGTATACTTTTGGACCATGTCAGCCAAATCAACAAGCCCGTCCTGCAGGTCCTGGGCGGAAAACTCCACTTTTGCCGGCTTTATTACCTCAATTGAGCTTGGGCCGTAAAAGAACATAAACCTTACAAGTGAGGGAAAGTCCCTTACCGAGAAATTTATGTCAAGGTACGAAGAATAGTACTTATCGTCCTTCACTGGCTTTGCCTCCTCAACAGAGTAAATTGTGAAGTTCTTTTCCTTGTCAAGGGCCTCCTTCAGCTTGCCCAACTGCTTTTTGAGCAAATCCTCTTCAATTGCCTGCATTTCAACAAAAGCACGCAATCTAAGCTCGTTTAGGTCCTCTTCAGCCACTTCCTTCCGTCTCTGGACCTCTTTTGCAATATTCTCCTTTAGCCTGTACTTTGTGGGGTAGCCCTCTTTTGTGATTACCTCAAGCTTTAGCATGCTTTTCAGCTCAGCCATTAGCTTGGTGTAGGGAATCCCCAACTGCTTGTTTAACTCTTCCGCAGTCTTTGGCTCGTGCAAAAGCAAAATTGCAATTCTCTTCTGCTCCTCGCTAAATCGGCTCATCGTAATTCAATTGAATTCCAAAAGAATTTAAAAGCCTGTTGTGGCACTACTGATATCGAATGTTTCTTGAATTGCCTCCTGACGCACTCAACACTCTCGGAGAAAGCACGGCAGAGATTGGAGGGGAGGCGTTTAGGGCAATAGCAAGCGACCCAAGCCTGCTTGTAACAGGGGTTATCCTGATTATTGGCGCAATACTGATATTCTACTTTATTAAGAAAATAGTGGTAAACAGCATTCTTGGCTTTGTTGCCTGGATTCTCTTCATGGTATTTGTGGGGGTTGACCCAGTTCTAACAATTCCAAGTCTTGTGGTAAGCGTAATCTTTGGGCTGGCGGGGGTTGGGGTCCTGCTGGTGCTGAAATTCTTCGGGGTTATTTAGGCCTGTCCTGAGTTCTGCGCAGAGGGCCCTTGCGCCTTTTTTTCTTCCTGTCCATCAATGCACCGATTCCAAGGCCAATTCCTGCACCAGCAGGAGCTGAAGCAATTGCAAGGTTTGAATGCACACTCCCTCCTTTCTGCAATCTATTTGCATCTCTCAAAAGGGCCTTTTTCTTTTTAGGGTCATTGGTTTTGGAGGCAAGCTCTCTTTTAGCCTCTGACATCTGCAACCTGTACGCGCTCTCTGTTGCAAAGTGGCCGCTTGCCCCAATGCCTATTACTGCGCCTGCTAACACTCCAATCGCCTTCTTTGAAATCGGTTTTCTTGCCCTTGCCATAAAAGAATTCCCCCCCTCAACTATAAAACAATTCCTGTTGAAAAGCCGCATTTTGAGCACTTTCCGCCCTTTTTGAACCCTGTGGCTTCTGCGGAAAAGCCTGCCCTTTTGACCAAAACAGAGCCGCACTCCGGGCAGAGCGTGCTCTCCTCCTCTGCCACGTTTCCAATGTAAACATATTTCAGGCCGGCCTCTTTTGCAACCCGCTCTGCGGAGTGAAGCTTTTCAATGTCAGTTGGTGGAAGGTGGGACATTTTGTAAAGCGGGGAGAAGCGGGTGAAGTGAAGGGGGATGGTTTCGTCAATTGATTTGATGAATTCTGAGACCTCTTTGAAGTCCTTTTCGGAATCGTTGAAGCCTGGCACAATAAGGTTTGTTACCTCAAGGTGAACCCCCTTTTTGTGGAACAGGGAAATGTTTTCCCTTACGAAATCAATGTTTACGTTTCCGCAGACCTCCTTGTAAAAGCGGGGGTCTCCCTTCAAATCAATGTTTATTGCATCAAGGAATGGCGTGATTGCATCAATGCATTCTTTGCTCATATAGCCGTTACTGACCCAGACATTGTAGAGCCCTTTCTCGCGCGCAAGCTTCATTGTATCAAGCGCGTACTCCGCAAAGATAGTGGGCTCGGTGTAAGTGTAGGCAATTCCCTCAACTCCGGCAGCAAGCGCCTGCTTAACGATTTCCTCAGGAGAGGTGAATGGAACTTTTTCAATTACCTGCTCTGCGCGCTGCTGGCTTATTTCCCAGTTCTGGCAGTGCTTGCAGAAGAAATTGCAGCCGTAGGTGGAAACCCCAAGGCACTGCGTGCCAGGGCGAAAGTGGAAAAGGGGCTTTTTTTCAATCGGGTCAATTGAGGAGGTGAGGGTTTTTCCGTACACAAGAGAGTAAAGCTTTCCCCCGGTGTTCTTGCGAACCCCGCACTGGCCCTTCCCGTTCTCGGGAATTGCGCAGGCCCGCCTGCAGAGACCGCACTGGACAGCCTTTCCCTTAAGGGTTTTGTAGAACAGGGCTTCGTGCAATTCGGCCATATTAAATTATTTTCTTTAATAAGATTAATTAAGTATATTGGTAGGGGCAGTTGGTTACAAAATGATGCTGATCGCAACCAGCAAGCCAAAGAGGCCAAGAAGGCGCCTGCCACCGAAAACGCCTACACTGTACAAGTCCTCCCGCAGGCTAGTGCTCAGGCTTGTAAGAAGGGAAATAGGCGGGGGCGTAAATGCCGCCCTGGCCCGGCACGCACAAAGGCTTAGGGGCAAGGGGATTGGGGAGGCAAGAATTGCGGCCGAATTGCGCAAGATCCGCAGAGAAACCACCGCTGCCACAGTTGGCATGATGGCAAAGTTTGAGCAAGCCGCTGCCCTTGAGCAAAGAAATATTGAATTGGTTCCGCTAGAGGCAAAAGAATTTTCAAACTTAATACTACTCAGACGTGCCGGCAAAGACCTTACTCAACAAGCAGATCGCGTAAGGGGCCTCTGCTCAAACATAAAGCAAAACCTTGTAGATCTCTTGAAGAAGGCCATAGAGCGCAGGAAATACGCGGGTAAGGGGGAGAAAAAATCCATTAACGAGGACATTAAGAGTTACAAGCGAAGCATTGCCATGGTTGAGGGCTGGTTTGCTGACATTAAAGAGATTACAGAAATGGGACTTTAGGTGTTTTCAATGGCTGAATTCAACTGCGATCTGCACTTTCACGGCCCTTACAGCGCCGGCGTAAGCAAGAATATGCTTATTCCAATTATTGCGGAGCAAAGCAGGCTGAAGGGCCTTGACGTTTGCGGAACAGCCGACTTGCTGCAGGGAACCTGGTTCAAGCACCTGAAGGAAAACATTGTTGAAACTGAAAACGGGGTTTTTGCCGACAGGAAGGAACAGGTTAATTTTATCCCACAGGTTGAGGTTCAGTGCAACAGGCGCGTGCACCACCTGGTTTTTTTGCCGGACTTTGCCTCCGCGGAGAATCTGAAGAAAAGCCTGGAGGGAAAGGCTGTGTTTGACTCCTGGGGCTGCGGCCGGCCGGTGATAAGGCTTAGCCCTGAGGAAATTGCGGGAAAGGTGATGGACGCCGGAGGGATCATCGGACCGGCGCACGCTTTTACCCCCTACTTTTCAGTTTACGCACACTTTGACTCGGTTAGGGAAATGTACGGGGCAATGGGGGAAAAGGTGAGCTTTATTGAGCTCGGGCTGAGCGCTGACACAGACTTTGCCGACATGATTCCCGAGAACAGGAAGCTGCAGTTTCTAACCTGCTCCGATTCCCACAGCCCGTGGCCATATAGGATTGGGCGGGAGTTTACCCGCATTGAGATGGCCAAGCCAAATTTCAGGGAGCTGAGGAAGGCAATTGAGGAAAAAGATGGGAAGCGGATAAAGCTCAATGTTGGACTGGACCCGCGCGAGGGCAAGTACCACTTGACCGCCTGCAACTCCTGTTACGCAAAGTTTTCAATCGGCGAAGCGAAGAATTTGAACTGGCGCTGCCCAAAGTGCAGGGGCTCAATCAAAAGAGGGGTAAAGGACAGGATTGAAATGCTTTCAGACGGCAGGGTTGAGCACCCCGAATTCAGGCCGGAGTACATGCACTCTGTCCCGCTTGCCGAAATAATCCAGATCGCAAAAAAGGTAAAGAACATAAACGCGGTAAGGGTCCAGGGCCTCTGGCGGGAATTCATTGACAGGTGTGGAAACGAAATAAGGATTTTGGTTGAAGCCCCTGAGGAAGAGCTCGCGGCGGTAAACAAGGAGGTTGCAGGCAAAGTGATTGCGTTCAGGAAAGGCTGGGTCCACTATATTCCGGGCGGCGGCGGAAACTACGGCAGGCCGGTAATCTGTGATTCCCGGGAAGAGTTTGAGAAAAGGGGAAAAGAGATTGCGGAAGAGATGAAACAGGACAGCAGTGCGGGCCAAAAAACCCTGAAGGAATTTTAGCGCACGTAAGACGGGCTGTCATCAGAATCATCAGTCTCAATCTGCTCAAGCTGCTGCGCAAGCTGCTGGAAAGCGGACTCTATTTCCTTGCTTTCCTTTTCAATTCCACGCATGTCAACCTTGAACCCAAACCTTTTCACAAGCAGCTCAACAAGCTTTTTTGCGGCGCCGTGGTCCCCGTAAACCAATTCGGCGTTTGTTTCGCCCATAAGGCAGGCGCCCTCCAAACCATTCTCCTTTGCAATCCCCAAAATAAGGCCGGCCGCGCCGGAAATGAGGCCCTCTTTCTTGTCGGCCTTGGCGCCAACTTCCTTAAACCATTCCACAAGCTCCTTGGTTGTAGCAGCCACAATGACTCCTGGTTCCTTTTCGAGCCTCTTGCCGCCGACATTTATTCCGGCAAGAGTAAAGACCTTCTTCACGCCAATCTTTTTGGCAACCTCAACTACCTTTGAAGCAAACTCATAGTGCTCCATTGCGGACCCAACCCTAAAATCAAGCGACGGCTGAACAGGCCCTGCAAGGAAAATATAGTGCTTGCCCTCAAAACTAAAAGCGTAAAGTTCGTCGTGGATAAGGTTGATTAGCGCGGCCTTGGTGTGGACGCTTGGCGGAAAGCTGTCGGAGAAAACAAGCGCAATCTTCTCTGCCTTAAACTGCTTAAGCAGGTAATCCACTGAGATTTTTCCAACAAGGCCAATGCCCGGGAGCCCGGTAAAAAGAACAGCGTTCTTAAAGCTTGGTTTCTTCAAGAAAACAATGTTTGTAGCCATATTCAGCCCTCCCTCTCAAAACTGGCCTTTCCGCCATTTGATTCAACAAATTTTATTACGCTGGTGGAAGCAGACTCCATTGCCTTTTCCGCAATCTTAAAGTCGTGGCTTGTTGACTTAAGCAAATACTTTCCACTCCCAAGGTATAAAATGTCAATCTCGGCCTCCCCTGAATTCAAAAAGCCCTTTGAGAGAGCCTGCTTTATGACCTCAACGCCCTCGGGGCCAGACACGCTAATGCTAAAAACCCCTTTCACAGTCTTGCTTGGAACAGTAACACTTTTCTCAACCATTTCAAGAACGGTGGGAAGCCATTTTTCAGAAACCCCTTCGGCTGCCTGCTTCCCCTCCAGCGAAATTTTCTGGAAGGCTTCAACAAGCGAGCCATGCCTCTTAATTAAGGGCTCGGCAACCTCGTCCCAGGCATCGTCAAACGAGCTCTTCTTCCTCTCTGCAAGAGTTTCAATCAGCATTCGCTCCCTTTTAAGCTGCTTGTACTCATTAATCTTTGCCTTCTGGGCAGGGGGAGAAACCTTTGCAAGGCTCAGGTCAATCTGGTTCTTTTGCCTGTCAACGCTCTGCACTTTTGCAGCACGAAGCTGGCCCCCCTTCACAAAATTCCTGATATTCTTAATCCAACCGGAGGCAACCTGGCTAATGTGAATAAACCCCCTGATGTTATCGTAGTCCACAAGCTCGGCAAAGGCACCGTAGTCTAAAACGTTTGAGATCTTAACAACGACCGTTTCGCCAACCTTTGGAAACTCCTTTTCCTCAACCACTCAAACCATTCCAGTTAAATCATTCCAGTTCCTTAACAACCTTTGCCTTAAGCTTTACCTTCCCGCCAGTGCTCTCCGCAAGAATGTTGTTGCACGCAAGGCACTTAACATCCCTGTTTGCGCTGTTGAAAATTATCTGCTCGTTTCCACAGCCCGGGCACTTAACTTTCAAAAAAGCCGTCTTTGGTTTTGGAATCTCAATATTCTCCTTTGCCATGATTACACCTCATTTTTGCTCTTCGGCAAGCTTTCTCGCAACAAGCAACTCTGCAACCTTTGAGGGCAAAGAAACCGCCTCGTCAACCGAAAAAGGGCCGTATTCCTTCATATCGGGCCCAACAAAAGCCGGAACCTCCTTCAAAACCTTCAAAGAAACAATTCTCCTTTCAGCCGCCTTTTTCTTATCCGGCTCAAAAGCCTGCCTTAAAAAGTCCCTGTGCTTATTCAATACTGCCAGCAATTCTTTAAAAGTCTTTTTCTCCTCGGCGGCAAGATTTACGTTGTTTTCCTCCCCGCTCCTGCTTGCAATAAGGGCACGGCTGACAAGCTTTTTTTCCCTCAGTGAAAAAATTTCGTCAACGATTTTCTTAAGGTTTGAAAAATTCCTTGCCTTTACGGAGGAAAAGTTCTTAAGCCCTGCAAGATACTCTTTCTTCTCCTGCTGAATAAACTTTCCAAGAGCCTCGTAAAAGTCCTCGTCAATGTCAACAAGCCTTGAGGTGTTCTTCTCAAGCCTGTAAATCCGCCTCAACTCGTCATAGCTTGGCTCCATCTAAACCCCCACTAAATCCGCACTGCGCCTTGCAACAAGATAAATTGCCGCATAAAGGGGCAGCTCGGCCTCCTCATTCTCAAAAGGGCCAAACCCGTTGCCCTTTAAGTAAAATTTAGGCGACTTGTTAATAAAAACCTTTACTCTCTCATCGGAAAAAACCACAGAATCCTTCAGCGGCCTAAAATCTTTCAGCGCGCCAAGCGAAATGCTTTTTGCAAGAAGCCCTGTTCCCCCGTGCAGGGTTTCGGGAACGCGAATTATCTTGTTTATGTCCGCGCTCGTCTGCCTGTCCACGTCAAGCGCGTTCTCGTTAACCAAATGCCCAAGGACCCCCTCCCAAAACTGCTTGTTCTTCCTGCCGGCAATTGAGAAAAGAATCCCCTTCTCCCTAATTGTTTTCAGGACAAGCTCCTTGTTATCAACTAAGTCCTTTGCCTTCCTGTTCGTAGTTCCGCCGAATGCAGCAATCTTTTCAGCGTCTCCCTCAGACAAAAGCTTAATCAGCGAAGCAAGAAGCTTTCTGCCCCACCCGCTTGTTTCTGCCTCAAAGGGGCAGAGGAACATTTTTCCGCTCTCAACAAAACCAAGCTTTGAAAAATCCATGTCCTTTGCAGTGAGGTAATCAAGCAGCTCAATCCTCGCCTCACGGTTAAGAGAGCGCACGGCGTCCCCTCGCAGATGAATGTGGTAACCGGCATTGCCCGAAAAGTTCACCGAAATGTCACTGCCAAGTGAAAAATCGTTCTCAAGGAAATTAATCAAGCGGAAAGCCTGCCTCTTTGTTTCCTCCAGGCAACGGGGGCAGTACCACTCGTCCTTTTTCACGTGTGAACCGCACTTTGGGCATGAGTCAACCGTTCCCTTGCCATCGCTTCCGCACTTTGGGCAACTCCAGGAATCGTGCTCTTGCTTGCACTCGGTCTTCAGGTCATCGGCGTCAAACTCGTAAACAATGTCAGCGCCCAAAAACCCCTTGCTTGACATTGGCGAGGAAGCAGGCCGGTCATAGTAGGCAATGCTGTAGGAAATAAACAACGGGGAGCGCTCGCGCAGGAAAGAGTTAAGTTCCGAATCAGACGCAAACGAGATGTGCCGCCTGGAAATCTTCTTGCCAAACTCGCCAACACCAAATTCGCGTTTGCCGGCGTCCGGAACAGAAGCCTTGTGCCCTGAGTAAAAGGCCTTAAAGTGGCCAGTGAGAAACTCTCCCGCACCCATAAAATAGAGAGGGGGAGAAACAGTTTAATAATGTAATTCGAAAAAATGAAAAAATAAAAAAAGAAGAAAAAGGAGAGTACAAAAAACAATGAATCAAAACAACCTGGACATTATCTCTTCTTTTTCTTTCGGGTAGTTCTCTTTTTAGCCTTCTTCTTGGCCGGCTTTCTCTTAGCCTTTCGCTTAACAGGCTTTCTCTTCCTTGCAGTTTTGCGCTTCGCAGCCTTCCTCTTAGCCTTTCGCTTAACAGGCTTTCTCTTCCTTGCAGTTTTGCGCTTCGCAGCCTTCCTCTTAGCCTTTCGCTTAACAGGCTTTCTCTTTCTTACGGTCTTGCGCTTCGCAGCCTTCTTCTTAGCCTTTCGCTTAACAGGCTTTCTCTTCCTTGCAGTTTTGCGCTTCGCAGCCTTCCTCTTAGCCTTTCGCTTAACAGGCTTTCTCTTTCTTACGGTCTTGCGCTTCCTTGTTTTCTTTTTTGTTGCCATCTTAAATGCAACCTCCAAATTTTTTTAAAAAAATAATTTTATATTGAAATTATTTAACTGAAGGTAGTATTTAAATGTTCCACAGCGCGAAAAAAGTGGGAGTTAAAAATTTTAACTCACTTCCTCGCGTGCTTTGAGCCAATCATTGATGCCGCGCTCAGTATGGACGCGCTCAAGACAACGTATTCTGACGCAGGCATTGCTGAAAAAATCTTTGCGTTGAACAAAAGCTCTGCCGAGTACGCGATTATCCAAAGGTTTATCAGGAAAAAAACCAGTCCAAGAATAACCAGCACTACTGCGGAAACGATCAGGAAAAGCATTGCATTTAACGCGTGGGCTGTTTCGCCAATCAATAAAACCACCTCGTTAAATTATTCCGCATAGTAGTATATTATTCTTTCTTTACCGGCTTTTTGTTTTGCTGGCGCAGGTTTCTCAGTGCCCGGTGGTAATAGGTCATGGGGTGCTTTACCCTGCAATCTGTGTCAGTGCAAAGACCGTAGGTCTTGATTTTTTCACAGCTTGCCGGGGAATAATTTTGCTCGGTAATTCTTTTGACCTGGTAGCTTGCAATTTTTTCGTCGTAGTTCGGCGACTTCTTGAATGCTTCAAGAATTTGCCTTTGGGGCATGCCAACCGCGTTGAGGAAAGAGGCAAGGAAAAATCTTGCCATGTGCGGAAGGCTTTCTCCAGCAAGCTGTTTCTGGTAGAGCGATGCAAGGCAAGGCGGAAAAGCGTTTGGGTTAAGGCTGCCCTCCACCTTGAAGTTAAAGTCCCTTAACTGCGAGCCCTTAATCTTCTGCGAGAGCTGCCTTGCAACGGTCTTGTAAAAGTTGGGCAGACCCGCTGTTTTAACCGGAAGGCTTTCGTGCACAATCACAAAAACTTTTTCCGAAACAAACCTGCAGAAGGTGTTTATGTTGAGCTTAACCTTTCCGTTTGAGAGCTTCTGGTTGACAAGCTTGAGTGCGGGGTCGTTGAATCTTATCCCAAGAAACTGCGGCAAGTGCATCTCAACAAAAGAGCCCTTTTCGCTGACAACCGAAACATCCAGGCCAAGCTCTTCAGCGAGGTCAAGGGACAGCTGTTTTCGGTTCGGGGATTTTTCAAGGTACAAAAAGGTTGACTTTGCAACCATTGAGGCAAAGCTTTTGAAGAGGAACTTGTCCTTCATCAGTGAAACAAGAATTTTGGCAACAGGAAAGGCGGCAATTTCCTGCTCAAGCATCTCAGTGGATTTTATGCTTATATTGTAGGGCTTGCCCTTTGAAGCGTGCGAAATCATAACTGCTGCGCGGTTGAGGATTTCCTCCGGAATGTGCTCAATGCTTGGATTAATCTCGCGCAATATTTTCCTGGCAGTTTCCGAGAAAGGGAACTTTTGCGCAAACTGAAGCTGTTCCGTGCCCGCCATGATAAAAACACTTGGTTAAAAGGAATAAAAAAGGGATTGAAAGAGCGGATTTCCGGTGTTGCTGGTTCACAGTATCATGTGCGCCAGGTGGAACTCTATTGGGGAGACGCCAATTTTGTAGCTCACCCTCATTGGCGTGTCGCTCTTCAGCTCAAGGGAAATCTTTTTGTCGGAGTCGGCCTCCCGCACGATGTTCTGCAGGAAATTCAGGCTGTACTTGCTTACAACCTCTGTCTTGCTGTTCACAATAACCTGCTTTGTCTGGCTTGCAACCGTCTTCAGGGTTCCTGCACTGCCCCTTGCCTCAATGAAAAGCTTGTTGTCCTTAACGCGCAACACAACACTGCTTCCGAAAAGCGAAGCGTCCTTTAAGGCCTCCTTAAGAATTCTTGCGTTTATTTCAACGCTTGCGTCAAAGCTTGTTTTTGGAATGCTTACATCTTCATCGTTCACGTCAATAAGGGGAAGGGAAAAGCTCCTGCTTATTGCCCCCTCAAAATTTATTCTCATTTCAGAATCCGTTAAGTCAAGTGTTAGCCTGTCTGCCGGCAGGGCGCGGGAAAGAATCTTGCTAAGCTCAACAATGTCAACGCCGACAAAGTTCGGCTCAACGGAATATTTTTCAAAGACCTTCTTTGACATTGAAAAGTTGACCAGCACAATCTGGCTTGGGTCGGTTGCCTTAAAACTGATGCCGTCATCTGAAAACCTGAAATTGCCCTCTGAGATAAAACTTGCGATGGCATCCACTGCCTTGCTCAGGCTCTCAACATTCTTCAACTCAATAGCCATTTTTCCCAACCACTAAAAAATTAAGCCCGATGTTATTTAAAACAATTTGCCTGAAAGACGGCTGCGCCAAGCGCAGTGGCCTGGCCCCACCCCTTTGGAAAAGTGGGGGAAACGCCATAATAGGAGAGAACCTGCCTGATTGCTTGCCTCACCACCAAAAAATCAGCTGTTTTGCCAACAAAAACCATTTTCTTTTGCCCTGAACCCTTTGCCGCAAGAGCGGCAACAACTGCAACAACTTCTCCAACCATGTTCTGAACAGCCAAGGCCAAGTCTGCCTTAGCAACAACATTCAATTTTGCGAAATTTGAGGCAGTGGCGCTTGCGGGAACAAGACCAACGCTTCCTCCAACTGCGTCTCCAACAGTCAAATTGGTTTTTCGCAGCGAGCCCTTTGAGGCAAGCTTGGAGAGCTTTCCAACATCTGAAACGCCAACAAGCCTTTTTGACAGGCCGAGAATGGTTCCGCCGCCGACTCCTGTGCCACCAACGTGCTTTGCCCTGCCCCGGCTAAACGAAACAACGCAGGTTCCTGTTCCCATTGAAACAACAAGGCAGTTTTTGGATTTTGAGAGAAATGCCCCGCCAAAGCCAATCGCGTTTACTTCCGAAACAACGGAAACTGGCTTTCCGAAAAGCTTTCCGCGCGAAAGCTTTGCACCGGTTACCGCAATCCTGTCAACCTTGTCCATGCCAATTTTGTTTTTTGCAAGGGCTTTCTTGAGGGCGGGCAGTGATTTTGATTCAAGGGAAAAGAATTTGTGCAGCCTGCAGTTGTCAAGCAGAACAACGTCTGTTGTTGAGATTCCAAAGTCAATTCCGAGAATCATGGTATCTAGAGAAAGGTTGCAGCGAAACCAATTAAAGCCAATACAACCCCAATAAAGCCCTCTCCGGCAATGGCTCCGGCGGCCACCAGCCTTCCTTTTTCAGTAAGGCCCTTCTTGTCCGCGGCAAAGCGCAGCAGGCCGCCGATAAAGAGTGGAAGCGAAAGGAATATCGGAACATAGATTCCGATTCCGAACGCAATGACCGCTATCGCGCTTGAGAAAAAGCTTACAATAATTGCTAGAACAATTCCAATTGCGATTCCGGCCCCCAAAACCATTGAAAGCGAGTCAGCGCCGACAATTGCGCTGAGGGCAACGGCCTGCGGCGCGGGCAGGTCAACGGAACCAATGACGTAAGCATTGTTCAGGGCAATCAGCACAAAGCCCATTGCAAGCGAAGCGGCAACAACCCCGACAACCTGCGCTAAGAGTTGGTCACGTGGGTTTGTTCCAAGCAGATGCCCGGCCTTCAAATCCTGCATTAGATCGCCTGCAACCCCGGCGGCAATGCACACAACGGCAGCAAGCAGCACAAGAAGCACTGCATTGAATCCAAACAAAAGCTTTGCTGCAATAAGCACGATCATTGCAAACAGCTCCATTGGGTCAACGTTCATTTCACCGGTAACCCTTGCACCAATGTAGGCCATTACAAAGGCGCCGAAGATTGCTATAACCGAAACAATGACGTTGAGCTGCAGAACCATTGTGAGGAGAGCAACCATAAGAATTACTGCCAGCCCAAAAAGCCTTGTGCCGCCCCTTGCAACCTCACCGTAATCTGAAACAAGAGACTTAAGTCTTGGAACCACCTTCAACGCAAAGTATGCAATGCTTGCCCCGATCACAATTCCAATTCCCAGGGGAGCGGCAATCGCGGAGGCCGCGTCAAACTTTGTTGCAAACTCCCCTGCTGAAACAAGGTATGGGATTAGAATGAAATTTGCGAGAACCGCGCCGGCAAACCATATTCCGGTAAAGCGCGGGCCAATTAGGTAACCTCCTGAGAATGGGATTAGTGAAACGCTTGTTCCAAACGAGAAGAGCCTGCTGACCCCTCCCTTGATTGAGTCAATTGAAAGAAGGCCAGGGATGACTGCAAAGTGATCGCGGAGAAGCGAGAAGACCGCACCAACCCCAACCATGCCGAAAACAATCTTCGCCTTTTCACCCCGCTCGTCGCCTGCCTCAATTATTGCCGCAGTTGCTGTTCCGTCGGGGTAGGGCAGTTGCTCTCGCTCAATCATTTCCCTTCGCAATGGGATACTGAAAATTATCCCGGTAAGGCCGCCGACAATGGAAACAAAAAATATTTCAACAAGGCCAACCTCCAGTCCAAGAAGCCAGATTGCCGGCAGGGTAAAAATAAGGCCTGCTGCCAGAAGCCCGCCTGCGCTTGCCGCAGTCTGCACGATGTTTATTTCGTTCTTGTCGGTGTTTCCCAAAAGAGTGAGGATGGCCATTGCAACAACAGCCATTGTAACGCTTGGCCAGTATACCCCGCCAATCTTTAATCCGGCAAAAGCGCTGTACATTGCGACTGCCACGCTTAGAATGGCCCCAATAAGAAGTGCGCGAAAGGACAGGCTCATTTCAACCAAGAAAGTTGTAATGCGGAAACAAATAAAAAGCTTTAGATTGGAACGAACAAATGTTCGTCAAAAGCCGAACAAGGACTATAGTTTGCCCTGCTTTTTCTTGCTCTGCGCCTCATGCCGGTACAAAATGTGTTTAATTCTCCTTATCTCGTGCTCTTCAAACTGCACGCTTCTCTCAATGTACCACTTTGCAATCACACCAAGCAGGTAAAGCACCAAGGCCACGCCGAAAAAGGCGTAAAACACTGTAACCAATTTTGACATGTCATGGCTTGGGGAAAGGTCCCCGTAACCAATTGTTGTAAGTGTCATCGCGCTGAAGTAAAAGGAATCAAGATAAGTCCAGTTCTGGCCCTCCATTGGGCCCTCCTGGTAGGTCTCCAGGAGATGGAAGCTGACCGTTCCGATTGCAAGCAGTATTGCAAGAAAAAGGATTGCAGAGCCAACCTTAATGGTTACCTCCTTTACGCCCTCGGCGGTCTTCTTTGCCTCCTCAGGGGATTTTGCGTCAGGCTCCTTCAAACCGGGCAGGTTTTTCAGGTATTGCTCAGGCATTGGGAAGAAATATGCAAAAAGAGGTTAATAAGTGTTTGTCTGGGTTTATTCTGACTCAATTCTCGGCGCAAGGAAGTATGAGAGCTGGGCCTTGCCAATGCTGTAAGAGATTTCCACCGGCGCGTTTGACTTCAGCTTTATTGTTATCTCCGAATCAGAGGCAGGCACCTTCAGCATGTCCTGCAGGTAATCCAGCGGAAACATGCTTGAGGCAGGAGTTGAGGCGTTAAGCTCCACAAGGCCCTT
>JAFCCZ010000033.1 GCA_017609945.1 Candidatus Iainarchaeum sp. | reverse complement strand
CATCCCAGCTATCAGCCTGTTTATACACCCCTGTCTTTGTCTTGTATTTAACGGTGTACTCTGGCTTTGTTTCAACCGCAAGCCTTTGGGTTACGGGGAAGGTAAAGCTAATCGGCAGCTCGTATTTGTAGCCCTTGCCCTTAACCCATTTAATCGGGAAGGGGTCTCCCACCGCGTCCAGCTCCGACTGCTCTATGCAGATGTTCACTGGATTAGCCATAATGACGCGGTGCTCAAACCGCTTGAAGCTCCCGTCCTCAAGCTTTTCCTCAAAGTAGACCTCCATTGAGCTGCCTGACAGGGCGTCAACCGGCTTTGGGTTTGGAACCTTTACATAGACCCTTGCAAGATAGCCGCACTTGCCCTTAAAAATTTCATCCAGGTGAATTGAGAAATATTTGTCCTGCTTTGGCTCTGAAACAATCTTTGCGTTGAAGGCCTTGAACTTTATCTCAAGCTTATGAACCAGTGATGGGGTCTCTGAGACCTTTACGTCAAAGAAGAACGGGTCAAGCCCCTCAAAGGAAACCTCCGGCGGGTCAAAGTCAACGATTTCGTTCCCGGCAATATTGGTTATGGCGTTTGGAAAGACCAAATAATTGGTGTAATAACTTTCAGTTATTTTCTTTGGATCAAAACGTGAGGGAACGTCGTCAATTGAAAGATTAATTGACTCCCCGTCCTTGAGGAAAGTGTATTCCTCGCGAAGGGAAGCAAGGTTTTTTTCCTTAACCTTTTCAGGCCCGTCCTCAAAGAAAATGCTTATCTCTGGCTTCTTTTCCTGCGGGCCGGTTGGCTGGGCGGCGGGCTGCCTCCTTGCCTCTGCCCTGGCCTTGGCGTTCCTCAAGGCGGACAGCACAAGTCCGTGCTTTGGGCCCTGCAGCTGCAGAACAAGGCCTGCCTCTCCCTCAGGCCCCTTAAGCTCCGCAGTTTCAGCAAAAACTGACTCAAGCTCAGCCACAAGGTCCTCTTCTATTTCTTTTGCCTCCTCGCAGGTTGGGCTCATTTCCCCGTAACCAAGAAGCTCTGCATTCAGCTCCCCAAGCTGCGAGCTGTCAATTGAATCAAGGTAACTGTTTGGCAGGAGAAGGGAAAGCGTGCAGATGTCCTCGTTGGCCGAGCCAAACTCAAGCTTTGCCCGGAAAGGGCTCTCTTCCTTGTGCGTGAATTTCAGAATCGGGTCAATGTCCAAAATGCGCAGGCTGGCGTTGTGGGAAATTTCAGCAATATTTGAGGCGCTTTCAGCAAGCCTTTTTGGAACAACCACAAGCAAGACCAAGTCCTCTCCCTGGCTTACCTCAAACTCCTCAACATGCCGGGAACCGTTAATTAAAACCGTCTTCTCAAGCGTGGCTGAGCCGAATGAGACTGAATAGCTTTGGTTTACGTTGACTGAGGGGGGCATTAGGAAGAAAAGAGAGATGGCAATCAAAATCACTGCGGCAAAGGCAATGGCTTTGCCAGAAAACCCCTTGGAAAAACCCTGGTTCATTCGCTAAAATTAATGATTTCCAATTAATAAAAGCATATAGTAAGGAGTTTTACCTCAGGAATTTTGGGCCAGAGAAAGAAAATAGAGGAAGCACTTAAAGAAAAGGGCTTAGCTGGGTGAACGCCTAGCTGAAGGCGCGGATTTTTTTCCTTAGGATACCTTGCCTATTCAACAAGGTCCTGCGTTCAGCAGGGCTTATCTGCTGCTTGAGCCTGGTCTGCAGGGCTGTCAGCTCCCTCTTTGCCGAAGAACGCGGGTCAACAACCCTGCCTGTAACACCCTTTTTTCTCTTGCGCTTCTCTTTCTTTGGCTGGCCTCTTCCCCTTGGCATAAATAACATATCGCTTCCCTTGTTTTTAAACCTTGCGTAACGATCCTGCATTCCAACAGCCTGATTTAAGGCATTTTTGTTTCATTTTAATTGCATGGCTGAAAGAACCCCCTTTTACAGGATTCACAGGGAGCTTGGCACTACAATTACTGATTTTCACGGTTGGGAATTACCGGTCTATTTCAATTCCCCGGTTGCAGAGCACAATGCGGTAAGGCAAAATATTGGCCTGTTTGACGTAAGCCATATGGGGGAAATTCTTGTAGAGGGAATGGATTCAGAGAGGCTTCTGCAGAAGGTTATTCCAAGGGACCTTGCAGGAATGAAGGAAAACGAAATGCGTTTGTGAATGATGTGCAATGAGGCTGGCGGAATCTTGGACGATTTGATTGTTTACAGGTTTGGAGGAGAAAAATTTTGGGTTGTGGTTAATGCAGGGCCCTGTGAAAGCGATTTGGGTTGGATGAAAAGGCAGGCGCAGGGAATGAAGGTTGAGGTAAGCGGGCTGAGAGAGCGGACGGCAAAGCTTGATTTGCAGGGACCGCTGGCGGAGAAAGCACTGCAAAAGGTTGCAGCGGGAAATTTGGAGGAGATAAAGTACTACAATTTTGCGGAAATGAAGATTGCGGGCGTTGAGTGCGTGGTGAGCAGGTCAGGCTACACTGGAGAGGACGGATTTGAGATTTATTTTGGGCCAGGGAACGCTAAACTTGTTTGGGATAAGCTGATGGAGGCAGGTAAAGAGTTTGGAGTTAAGCCCTGCGGGCTTGCTGCAAGAGATAGTTTGCGCCTTGAGGCAGGAATGCTGCTCTCAGGCCAGGATTTTGACGAGAAAAGAACCCCTCTTGAATGCCCTTACGCTAAATTGGTTTCCTGGGAAAAGGAATTTATTGGGAGAGAAGCTTTGGAGAGAAAGCGCGAAAAGGGAGTTGAGGAAAGGCTTGTTGGATTTGAGCTGGTTGAGAGAGGAATTCCAAGGCTTGGCTGTGGGTTTTTAAAGGAAGGCAAAAAGGTCGGGATTGCCAGCTCGGGGAGTTTTTCACCAACATTAAAAAAGGGAATAGGCTTAGGTTATATTGGTGAGGGCCTAAGTTCGGTTGGGAGCGAATTTCAGGTGGAGGTTCGCGGAAAGCCCATTGCAGCAAAGGTTGTGGAACTGCCCTTTTACAGGAGTGACGGATAATGCCAGGGCCTAGGAGAACTTTTTCAAAATTTAGACCACCTAAAGCAAGTGCGGCTCAAGGAGCAAAGGTATTAAAGCTCAGGGGATTCACAGTTAATTTTGGATCGGGAAAACGATTGGTAAGGTTTTCGACCCTGTTAGACGGAACAATAATAACTAGGTCAATACGTGTCCAGAGAAAGCCACGCATTGGAAAGACGCTTGTATTTGAAAGAGCGGAAGGTGGTCTATTAGATGATATTATCGGACAACTCCTGGCAAAAAAATTGAAAAGAAGGTAATGTGAAATGCTAAACCCGAGTGACAGAAAATACAGCAAGAAACACGAATGGTGCAGGGTTGAAGGCGAGATTGCGGTAGTTGGAATTACTGATTTTGCACAGCACACTTTGACAGACATTGTTTTTGTAGAGCTTCCGGAGGTTGGAAAGCAAGCCGAAGCTGGAAAGCAGCTCTGCGTTGTTGAAAGCGTTAAGAGCGTGAGCGATGTTTTCTCACCGGTTGGCGGAGAGGTGGTTGAAGTGAACAAGGAACTTGAGCAGAACCCAGGCAAGCTAAACGAAAGCCCGTTTGAAACATGGATTGCAAAGATAAAAATGAGCAATCCCCAGGAAATTGACTCGCTAATTAGTGCTGAAGAGTACGGCGAATTTGTAAAGGGACTTGAGTAAGGCGGGAAAAATGAGATTTGTTCCCCACAGCGAAAAGGAAAAAAGCGAAATGCTGAAAGAGGCAGGAGTTGCCTCAATTGGGGAGCTATTTAAGGATGTTCCTGAAAAAGTCAGAGTAAAAGACAAGCTTAAGATAGGGGAGCCGTTGAGTGAACTGGAGCTGCGGCGCGAAATTGAGGGCCTTGCCGCAAAGAACAGGAGCGCAAAACAGCTTTCGCTGTTCCTTGGAGCAGGCTGCTACAACCACTTTATTCCCGCAACCGTTCCCGCGATTACCGGCAGGAGCGAGTTCTACACCGCTTACACCCCTTACCAGGCGGAAATAAGCCAGGGAATGCTTCAGGCAATTTACGAGTGGCAAAGCTGGGTTTGCATTCTCACCGGGATGGATCTGGCTAACGCAAGCGTCTACGACGGGGCAACGGCCTGCGCCGAGGCAATGCTTATGGCGGGCAGTGCAAGGCACAGGAAGAAGGCGCTTGTTTCAAAGGGCCTTAACCCGGAATACCTGAAAGTTCTGAGGACCTATGCTGGAGCAAACTCTGTTGAGCTGAAAGAGATAGCGATTGAAGAGTTGGAAAAGGATTTGGATGAGGACGTTTCCTGCCTAATTGTTCAGCAGCCGGATTTCTTTGGGCGAGTGGAAGATCTTAAAGGAATCGCGGGGAAACTGCACGAGAAGAAAGCGCTTTTGGTTGTTGCAATTGCAGAAGCGCTGTCACTGGCCTTTTGCGAGAAGCCGTCTGAGTACAATGCTGACATAGTTGCACTGGAAGCCCAGAGCTTTGGAAACGCAATGAGCTTTGGCGGACCGCACGCCGGGGTGATTGCGTGCAAGCAGGACTTTGTAAGGCAGATTCCAGGAAGGCTTGTTGGAAAAACCCAGGATATTGAGGGAAAGGAAGGATTTATTTTGACGCTGCAGGCAAGGGAGCAGCACATTCGCAGAGAAAAGGCAGGGAGCAATATCTGCAGCAATCAGGCGCTCTGCGTTTTGGCATCAACCATTTACCTTTCAACTTTGGGAGAGAAGGGCTTGAAGGAGATTGCGGGGCAGAACAGGGAAAATGCAAAGTATTTGAGTGAGAAGCTTGAAGGGTTAGGGTTTGAGTTGCCGTTTGGAGACAGTTTCTTCAACGAGTTCGTTGCAAAAAAGCAGGGAATGAGGGAAATGCATGCTGCGCTTTCGGAAAAAGAGATTGTTTTTGGATACCCTTTGGAGCTGGAGTTTTCTGAAATGAGGGACTGCGTACTTTTGGCGGTAACCGAAATGAATTCAAGGGAAGAAATTGATGCACTGGTTTCAGAATTGGAGGAATTGCTTTGAAGCTTGTGTTTGAAAAGGGAATGAATTTGAGCGAGGTTGAAGTGATAAGGCACTACACTTGGCTAAGCAGGCGCAACTTTGGAGTAGATCTCGGATTTTATCCGCTGGGAAGCTGCACAATGAAATACAACCCAAAGGTAAACGAGGAAATGGCAAAGCTTGAGGGCTTTTCGCTAATCCACCCGCTTCAACCGGAATCCACAGTGCAGGGCGCACTACAGCTGATGTTTGAACTGGAGAAAATGCTTTGCGAGATATGCGGTTTTGAAAGGTTTAGCCTGCAACCGGCGGCAGGGGCGCACGGCGAACTGACAGGCATGATGATAATTCAAGCCTATTTTAAGAAGAAGGGCGAGAAGAGAACAAAGATTCTTGTACCCGATTCGGCACACGGAACAAACCCTGCAAGCGTTTCAATGTGCGGCTTTGAGGCCGTTGAAGTGAAATCTGATTCAGAGGGAAACATTGATTTGGATGATTTGAAGAAAAAGATGGAAAAGGACGTTGCAGGGATAATGAGTACAAATCCCAACACTCTTGGGTTGTTTGACAGCAACATTGAACAGGTTTGTGAAATTGTGCACGGGAAAGGGGGCCTTGTGTACGGCGACGGGGCGAACATGAACGCAATGCTGGGAATCTGCAGGCCGAAAGAGCTTGGGATTGACGTAATGCATCTGAATCTTCACAAGACCTTTTCAACCCCGCACGGTGGAGGGGGGCCGGGAGGCGGTCCGCTTGGGGTGGTAAAGAAGCTTGTTGAATTTTTGCCAGGGCCATTGGTTGAGAAAGAGAAGGAGAAATATAAATTTGGAGAAGTCGGCGGGAGCAGCGTGGGCAAAGTTCGCTCGTTCTACGGAAACTTCGGGGTAATGGTTAAGGCCTTCACTTACCTGAAGGCAATTGGCGCTCCGGGATGCAGGGAAGTTGCAGAAATTGCGGTACTGAACGCAAATTACCTGAAGGAAAAGCTGAAAGGGCATTTCAAGCTTCCGTTTGACAGGGTCTGCCAGCACGAGTTTGTCTTATCAGATGAAGGGCTTCCGAACGGGGTGACAACAAATGACGTTGCAAAGAGGCTGATAGATTACGGCTTTCACCCGCCAACAGTTTACTTCCCGCTGATTGTAAAGGGGGCAATAATGATTGAGCCAACCGAAACAGAGAGCAAGGAAACGCTGGACAGGTTTGCCGAGGCAATGATTAAGATCAGAAAAGAGGCAGAGGAAAATCCTGAAATTGTTAGGGGGGCACCTCACTCAATGCCAGTGAAAAGACTTGATGCGGTGAAGGCAGCAAGGGAGCCTGATTTGAGATGGAGAAAACACTGAGAAAACCCTTATGGCTTAAGTCAGAAATTTTATCTGGCGGAAAAAGCGCCGCGGTTGTTTCGCAGCTAAGAAACAGCACACTGAATACTGTTTGTGAGGAGGCAAAGTGCCCTAACAGGGGCGAGTGCTGGAAGAGCGGAACAGCAACCTTTATTCTAATGGGCAATATTTGCACGCGCAACTGCCTTTTTTGCGCGGTGCAGAGCGGAAAAAAAGGACAAGAGCTTGATTCAAGAGAGCCTGAGAAGCTTGCACTGGCCGCAAAGGAAATGGCATTGAAATATGTTGTGCTTACCTCTGTTGACAGGGATGATTTGGATGACTTGGGGGCAAGACACTTTGCAGAATGCATTAAGGCGGTAAAGAAGAGTGGCATAAGAGTTGAAGCACTGATCCCCGATTTCCAGGGAAGGAAAGATTGTCTGGAAGAGATTGTGCAGGCTAAACCTGATGTAATCGGGCACAATATTGAGGTTGTTGAGAGGCTGCAGAGGACTGTAAGGGATTCAAGAGCAAGCTACGAACAAAGCCTTCAACTTCTACATAATATTAAGGTTCTTGATCCGAAAATTAAAACCAAGAGCAGTATAATGCTGGGCCTGGGAGAAACAGTGGAGGAGGTTTTGCAGGCAATGGACGATTTGGGGGAAGTTGGATGCGATTTTTTAACCATTGGACAGTACCTTCAGGCTTCAAAGAAAAACCTTCCGGTCCACGAATATATTAAACCGGAGGTTTTTGAGGGGTTAAAAAAAGCCGGGCTTGAAAAGGGGTTTGGGTTTGTGGCCTCAGGGCCGCTTGTGAGAAGCAGTTTTAAAGCAGGTGAGTTTTTTGAAGGGAAACGCAATTTATAAGGTTCCGGAGGGAAAGCTTTTGAGGCTAAGCCTTGAGCTGAAAGGTAAAAAGATTTCAGCAATCCAGATCAGGGGCGATTTCTTCATGCACCCTGAGGAAGGAATTGAAAAAATTGAACAGGCCTTGCTTGGCCTGGCAGTTAACAAGGGCATTGTTGAGGCTGTGAGGAAGGCAGTGGGGGAAAACTCAATTGAAATGTTTGGGCTTGACAGCAATGCTGTCTTTGAGGCGGTAAAAATGGCTGCGGGGAATGCAAAATGACCGAATTCAGGCTTCTTGAAACAGGTTTCTCCGATGCATTCACCAACATGGCAATTGATGAAGCAGTAATGCAGCTTCACAAGAAAGGGGATTTGCCCACTGTAAGGTTTTACGCGTGGAAACCGCACGCAATCAGCATTGGCTATTTTCAAGGTATTGAGGAAGAAGTTGACCTGCAGCGCTCTCAGGAGCTTGACGTGGACGTTGTGAGAAGAATTACCGGCGGCGGAGCCGTTTTCCACGAACACGAGTTAACCTACAGCTTTGTGTGCAGTGAGGAAAGCAAGATTGTTCCAAAAAACGTTCTTGAAAGCTACAGCAAGATCTGCTCAGGGATAGTAAACGGCTTGGAAGAGCTTAGGGTTAAGGGCGGTTTTGTTCCCTTAAACGATATCATTGTGAACGGGAAAAAGATTAGTGGCAATGCGCAGACGCGGAGGGGGGGAAATGTACTGCAGCACGGCACGCTCCTTCTTGAGGTAAGCGTTGACAAGATGTTTTCATTGCTAAAAGTCCCTGATGAGAAGATGAGGGGAAAAATTGTGCAGAGCGTTAAGAAAAGGGTTACCTCGCTTGAGCTGGAAACCATGAGAGAGCACAGTTTCCTTGATGTGGCAAACGCAATGCAGAAAGGGTTCGAGAAAACCTTTGGCGCAAAACTCGTTCTCGGCGAATTAACCACTGAAGAGAAAAAGCTGGCTGAGAGCTTGCGCGGGAAGTTTGCCGAAAGGGACTGGAACTTCAAACGATAGAATTAAAAGTTTCGGAGAACTATTTCTTTTTATGGGGAGAATTATTTCTGGATTAACCTGGCCAGTCAGGCGCCTGAGAAACTGGAGAAATCTAAACTATGATCTGGAGTCCATAAAGCGCGAGCATACAAGGGGAAGGCATTTGGAATACCGCCTTGACTGGAACAGGATAAAGAGAAGGTATTTGAAAAGCGAGAAAGACCTTTCAAGGTTTTTGCGGGCGTTTGCAAAAGAGACCATTAAATTGAGAAACGCCACAACGACGGACGCATATCTGGCTTTGTTGCCTGAAAAAATGAAATTAACTGGAGCAGATTTGGCGCATGCAATAAATGTAATGCAGATAAAAATGCAATCAAGGTTTTTAAAAGTACGAGTCAACGAGATTGAAACCGAACTAGGGCTCCCAAAAGGCCTTGTTGAAATGCAAACTCAGAAAAGGGAGATAAGAAAATTTGAAAGAACTGAACTGGCAAGAGCAGAGTCCAAGTATAGAAAAAGGCTTACCCCGATTATGAACAAAGCAAAAGCAGATCTAGCCGGGCTTGAAAAAAGAATTAAAACCGCGGTAGAGAAAGCAATTTCAGATGCGACTCACTGATTTTCTGCCGCTTTCACGGTGTTCTCAATCAGGCAGGCAACTGTCATTGGGCCTGCTCCGCCTGGAACCGGGGTGATTGCAGAGGCAATCTCTTTAACTGAATCAAATTCAACATCCCCAAAAACCTTTCCGTTCTTTCTTGCAATGCCGGCGTCAATTACAATTGCCCCGACCTTAACCATTTCTCCCTTAATCAAGCCAGGAACCCCTGCCGCAGTAATCAAAACATCGGCCTTCTTTGTGAATTCTGCAAGATTCTCCGTGAACTCGTTGCAGACTGAAACGGTTGCATTCCTGTTCAGCAAAAGCTGGGCAAGCGGCCTGCCAACCACAATGCTGTGGTTCACAATGCAGCAGTTCTTTCCCTTGAGGTCTGTTCCTGTTGACTCAATCATTTTGATTATTCCGGAAGCGGTGCAGGAAACCATGTCCTCAACCCCAAGCGCTAGCTTTCCCAAATTCTCAGCGGAAAAACCGTCAACGTCCTTTGCGGGGGAGACCGCTTCAAGGACTGTGTTGCGGTCAAGATTTTTGGGCAGGGGAAGCTGCACAAGAATTCCGTTAACAGAGTTGTCCTCATTGAGCTCTTTCACCTTGGCAACTACTTCCTCCTGCGAGACGCTTTCGGAGAACGAGTAAAGCTTTGACCGCAGCCCGGCCTTCTCACAGGCCTGCCTCTTCTTTTCAACGTAAAGCTGTGAGGCGGGACTCTCCCCAACCAGAACAACTGCAAGAACAGGCTTCTGCTTTAGCTTGGAAACCCTTTTCCCAGCCCTGGCTAGAATTTCCTCACTGAGCTTTTTCCCGTCAATTAGCTTTGCAGGCATGAAAGAATTAAGAAAAATCATTTATAAAAAGGGAATTGGCTGCAAAATTCCTTAACTTTGCCCTTAATTTCCTTGAGCTTTGCCTCCTCGCTTGCACTGTTGAGAGCCTGGACCATGAAGTTTGCGACCTCCTCCATTTCGGATTCCTTCATTCCGCGCGTGGTAAGAACCGGTGTTCCAATCCTAATTCCTGACGGATCCCAGGGACTTCGCTCATCAAAGGGAATTGTGTTCTTGTTGCAGTAGATTCCCGCGAGTTCAAGCGCGCGTTCTGCCTTCTTGCCTGTCAAATTCTTGCTCTTGAAAACGTCCACAAGCATTAAGTGGTTGTCGGTTCCTCCGGTAACAAGCCTTAAACCCTGGGCCATTAACTCTTCGGCCATTGCCTTTGCATTCTTCACAATTTGAGCAGCGTAATCCTTGAAACTTGGCTCCAACGCCTCCTTGAAAGCAACCGCCTTTCCGGCAATAGTGTGCTCGTG
>JAFCCZ010000032.1 GCA_017609945.1 Candidatus Iainarchaeum sp. | reverse complement strand
CACTGGATGTGCTGACGGCGACGCCTTAAAGTTCACTGAGACGGGATGGGTTTGTGACCCCTCCCTGCCAGCTGAGCTGCCAGCCGGTTGTGTAGATGAGGACTCCTTAAAGTTTGATGGAACGGATTGGCTTTGTGAACCGTCCCTGCCGGCTGAGTTGCCGGCAGGCTGTGCTGAAGGGGATTATTTGGAGTTTGTTGGCGGAAATTGGATCTGCGACGGAAGCGGCGGCCCGTGCACTCCGAGTGGTGCCTGTGCTGCCAACACTTGCGTTGGTTCTACGTGCGTTGGCCCGTGCGGAAACACTTACAATGGAACCAAGCCCTGCTGTACTCCGAGTGGTGCCTGTGCTGCCAACACTTGCGTTGGTTCTACGTGCGTTGGCCCGTGCGGAAACACTTACAACGGAACCAAGCCCTGCTGTGGCCCAGCATGCACTTTACCCAGCCCAACTTTTGTTCAGTCTAGTTATAGTACTCGTGCTGGTTGTACTTTGTTGGGTAATTATATGCCTTGTCCTGTGACTAACAGTGGTGCTAACTACTGCCACACCTGCCCAGGCAGCTATACTTTTGTTCAGTCTAGTTATAGTACTCGTGCTGGTTGTACTTTGTTGGGTAATTATATGCCTTGTCCTGTGAATAGCAGTGGTGCCAATTATTGCCACATTTGTCCAGATTGCTATACTTTTGTTCAGTCTAGTTATAGTACTCGTGCTGGTTGTACTTTGTTGGGTAATTATATGCCTTGTCCTGTGACTAATAGTGGTGCCAATTATTGCCATATCTGCCCAAGCCTTGATTATACTTTTGTTCAGTCTAGTTATAGTACTCGTGCTGGTTGTACTTTGTTGGGTAATTATATGCCTTGTCCTGTGACTAACAGTGGTGCTAACTACTGTCACATCTGCTCAGGTTGCTATACTTTTGTTCAGTCTAGTTATAGTACTCTTACTGGTTGTACTTTGTTGGGTAATTATATGCCTTGTCCTGTGACTAACAGTGGTGCTAATTATTGTCATATCTGCCCAAGTTAGCTTTTTGAGAAACAGAAAAAAAGCTATACCTCTATCTCGTCCAGGTCCTTTGCTACAACAACGTTTGCAAACTCCTGCCTGGCCTCGTTCTCAAGCTCTGAGTTCTTCTTGTGGCGGGGGCTGATGTGGGTTATTACAAGCTTTTTTGCCTTTGTTTTTGCCGCAACCTGCGCAGCCTGCCTTGCCGTTGAGTGCTTTGTTTCCTTTGCCCTCTGAACAAACTTTTCAGTGAAAGCCGCTTCATGCACCAATACATCGCTTTCCCTTATGTAATCAAAATAGCTTTCAGACGGCAAAGTGTCCATTACAACGCTTATCTTCCTTCCCTTTCTTGCCTTTGAGTAGTCCATTACCTGCTTCGGCTTAATTGTCTTCCCCTTCCACTTAACTGTCCGGCCCTTCTGCAATTTCCCCCAGAGAGGGCCCTCTGGCAAAAGCTTCAGCGCCTTGGCTCTCTGGAATTCCCCTTCCTTTCCCTTTTCCCTGAACGCAAATCCAAGGCAGGGCACCTCGTGCTTCAGCGGGAAGGCGTCAACCTCAAAGCCCTCCTCTTTAACAACTGTGCCGGCCCTTTTCACTTCAGTAATATTTATCTCAAAGTCTTTTCTCATCATGCCAAGCCTCAGCGCCCTCTCAACCCTTTCCCTGGTTCCCTTTGGGCCAAAAATGTGCAGCGGGAAGTCCCTTTCGTGCATGCTCATTGTGGCAACCAGCCCGGGAAATCCCAAAAAGTGGTCCGCGTGGAAGTGCGAGAAGAAAATGTACTTTGTTTTCATGTAGGAAACCCCTGTCTTCATCATCTGCCTTTGGGTTCCCTCCGCGCAGTCAAACAGCATCCACTGCCCCATGTAGCGCAGGGCTACCGCTGACAAATTCCTCTCCACTGTCGGGTTGCTGCACCCTGTTCCAAGGAAAACGAGCTTTATTTTCTCCATAAAAAAAGAATTGTTGAACACTTATTTTAATTGAACGGTTTTAACCCCAGGGTAGCTTTTTAATCCTTTTAATACATTTATTCACTGTATGGCTGTCTCCAAGAGCGCGCGCAAGGCCTTTAAGTCAACTGCCGAGAGGCCTGTTCCAAAGCGAATTATTGACCAGGTAATTGGCCAGGAGAAGAGCGTTGAGCTGATCAGGAAGGCTGCTGCGCAGAGGAGAAACGTTCTGCTTGTTGGCCGGCCGGGAACCGGCAAGAGCATGCTTGCCCAGGCAATGGCCGAGATTCTTCCGGTAAGCAGGCTCAACGATATTTTGATTTATCCCAATTTAGAGGACCCAAACAACCCCAAGGTAAAGGTTGTTAGGGCAGGCAAGGGCAAGAGGATTCTGGAAGAGCAAAGGCTTGAGGCCAAGAAGGCAGAGGACAACATGAGGCTTCTCGGATTGCTTCTCCCCCTGGGATGGTTCTTGCTCTCTTTTGTGATCTGGAACTTTGGCTGGATTCCGGACGTTGTTTACGCCGCCTCGTTAATTCTTGGCGGGTTTATTCTCATTGGCTTTGCCCTGGGAACCCAGATGAAGAGCAGGGGGACCGCAAAGACCCCGAAGCTTTTGGTTAACAACGCCGGCAAGAAAACAGCGCCCTTTTTTGAGGGAACGGGAGCCCGCGCCGGCGCACTTCTCGGGGACGTACGTCACGATCCCCTGCAGAGCGGTGGCCTTGGGACTCCGCCGCACCTGCGGGTTGAGCCCGGAATGATTCACCGCGCCTCTGGAGGCGTGCTGTTCCTTGACGAGATTGCAACCCTTCCCGCGAAGGCTCAGCAGGAGCTTCTTACGGCAATGCAGGAGAAAAAGTACAGCATTTCCGGGCAAAGCGAACTGAGCAGCGGGGCCATGACCAGAACAGAGCCGATTCCCTGCGATTTCGTTCTTGTTGCTTCCGGAAACTATGAGGACTTGAAGAAGGTGCACCCCGCCCTGAGGAGCAGAATCCGCGGCTACGGTTACGAGATTTACATGAATGTTGACATGCCTGACAATACCGAGAACAGGGAAAAGATTGTGCAGTTTGTTGCCCAGGAGGTGAAGAAGGACGGAAAGATTCCGCACTTCAGCTTTGAGGCGGTTGAGGAAATAATTCAGGAGGCCAGAAGGCGTTCTGACAGGAAGAGCAAGCTGACCCTGAAGCTAAGGGACTTGGGCGGCCTGATCAGGGCTGCCGGGGACATTGCAAGGGAGAAGGGTCATTCCAGGGTGGAGGCAGAGGATCTTTACCAGGCAAAGTTTTCTGCCAGGACTCTTGAGCAGCAGATGGTTGACAAAATAATTGAAATAAAGAAGGACTACAATGTTTATCTTTCAGAGGGCTCAGCGGTCGGAAGAGTTAATGGTTTGGCGGTAATGGGTGCAGGTTCAGCCGGGCTGGTTTTGCCGATTGAAGCGGAGATTGCCCCTGCCGCGTCACGCTCTGAAGGAAAGCTTATTGCCACCGGAAAGCTTGGGGACATTGCAAAGGAAGCGGTCCAAAACGTTTCCGCCCTTATCAAAAAGCTCAGCGGAAAGGATATCAGCAGGCACGACCTGCACATCCAGTTCCTGCAGACCTATGAGGGGGTTGAGGGGGACTCCGCCTCGGTGAGCGTTGCCACTGCCGTAATAAGCGCGCTTGAGCAGATTCCTGTAAAGCAGAGCCTTGCACTTACCGGCTCTCTCTCCGTTAGGGGGGAGGTTTTGCCGGTTGGCGGTGTTACCTCAAAGATCCAGGCAGCAATAAAGGCTGGTTTTAAGGAGGTAATGATTCCCAAGGCAAACATGCAGGACGTTGTTCTCTCAAAAGAGCAGCTTTCCAAGATAAAGATCTTGCCTGTAACCTCGCTTGAGGATGTTTTGCAGCACGCATTTGTTTCTTCCAGAAAGAAGAAAAAGTTTATTTCGGCACTTGGAAAGATTCTGAAGAAAATTCCGTCCGTTAAGGAAAAGTTCCCCGCCCCTGCAGTGAGTTAGATTGCAGAGGTTATTTTTCCGTTGCTGAACGAAAAGTTGCGCCTGTTCAATTCAACCCTCTTGTTTGACCTGGAGTCCGTGAAAAGAATAGCGTTTTTTCTCCTGTCAACTGAATCAATTCTTCCAAGCATTATACCTTCCTTGCTGTAAACAGGGATTCCGAGAAGCAGGTTCGTGATTTTTTTCTTCACGTCCATTATCTCGCTTACCCTGAAAGCGACCAGCAGCACAACAAATGAAGTGATTATGCTTCCAAGGAACCAGTTGAGATCAGCTTGCCTTAGCAGCACAAGTGTTCCTGCGTCCAGAATAAACCAGAGCAGTATGATTGAAACGCTGCTTAGGAAGTATTTTCTCAGGAGGTAGGCTTTCTTGAAGTGTATCAGGTCAATGCTTCTTCCGATCACAACACTCATTGCGGCAAGCACCACAAACAGAAATGTTGGGTGTGCAATTGTTATTGCGTCAATAACCGGGTCGGTTATTACAGTTGAAAGGTATGTGTTGTAGGCAGTGATTGCACCAAAAACCACTATAAACAGGCTTCCAACGTAGAACGGGAAAGATGTTCTCTGCACTGAAATGCTTTCAGTAACGCTGTTGAATGCCTGCAGTGCCTTATCCTCCACTCCAAAGCCCTTCAGCAGCAGGTAAAACCCAAAAACAAATGCAAGAATCTGGAACGAAAAGCTTCCCAGCGCAACATACAACAGCAGCATTATTCCCGGGATTCCAAACACAACCCTGCTTACAAACGGGTCCTTTACAAATTCCTTTATGGTAAAGTACGCTGATTCAATCTCCTGTGCCTGTTTCACTATAACGGTTTCCTTGCTAACAATCTTTGCCCTGCTTTGAATTATGGGGATTATCTGATCGTCTTCTGCTCCATCCGTTACAAGGACAAATCCGTCTGCCTTGAATTTTTGCAGGACCGCGTCAAGCTGTTCGTTCAAAATCCTGTCGCTTTTGAACCCTAGTTTCCCCCAACCAGTAATTGTCGCAATCTCTGCGTTAATCTTTTCGGCCTTGAGCTCGTCAAACTTTTTTACGCCCGCAAACATGCAGTTTGCGTCCGTTTCACCAGGGTCAGCCAGGGCCAGTGCGGCGGCTGCATCAAAGTTTTTCTTCCTGCCAACAACGGGGCCCTTTACACCCGCCTTTTTTCCCAGGTCGTTGTCGCGGTCAACGCACAACACCAGCAGCTTGTCCGAGTTCTTCATTAAATCCCCTTAATTAAAATAATATTGGAAATTGTTATATATAAAGGCTATCCAGCCCTAATTTGGGTTTTGGGGCATGGCGAATGCTTAAATTGGCCAAAACTGCACATATTATATATAAAGTAATCCAAAGAAATATTATTCAGGTGTAATGCGATGGCTGCTGAGAGCATTAAATATATTGTCTTTATACTGCTGGCGGTATTCATAATTTCCGTCTTCTTTCTTTTTATCTCAAACATCAGCTTTTTCATGCAGAACATTCTCTGGATTGCAGTTCTGCTCGCTTTCCTGCTGATGCTTTGGAAGTGGGACTTCCTGCTCCTGCTGAAGGATTATGAGCGGGCTGTAATAATGCGCTTTGGAAAGGTTAGCAGGGTCGGCGGGCCTGGCTGGACCGTCCTAATCCCGGGCATTGAGGATCCAACCGTGGTTGACCTGCGGACAAAAACAATTGACGTTCCAAAGCAGGATGTCATAACAAAGGACAACATTGAGCTGCATGTTGACGCAGTAATTTATCTGAGGGTGAGGGGTGACAAGCAGAGTGTAATATGCAGCGTGATTGAGATTGAGGATTACAAGGAGGCAATAAAACTCTACATTATTTCCGGCATAAGGGACACTATTGGCAGCATGCCCCTTCCCGAAGTGATTGCCAACACCAACACGATTGCAAAGAACCTGCAGCAGCAGGCTGAATCTATTTCAAAGGGCTGGGGAATTGAGATTGTGAGCGTTGAACTCAAAGAGGTTGACATCCCCCCCATAGTTATTGAGGCAATGCACGACGAAAAGGCCGCGGTGCAGAGGAAGCTTGCGCGGATGGAGTCAGCGCAAGCTCACATGGCTGAGATTGAGGCAGTAAAGACCGCTGCGGCTGGCTTAAGCGACAAGGCCCTTGCATACTACTACATTCGCGCTCTGGAAAAGCTTGGCCAAGGCAAGTCCACCAAATTTATTTTCCCAATGGAGCTAAGCAAGCTCGCCGAAGCGGTTGGCGGCAGGGTTTCCGGAAAGCAGGAGCCGGAGATTGAAAAGCTCTTCAAGAAGTATGCCCCCGCGGTTACCGCAATCCTAAGCAAGTCCGAAAAGGCAAAGATCGCCAAGCAGGCAAAGAAGAAATAACTCTTTTTAAATCGCCTGCAGTATTATCCACGTTTCAATCAGCGCGCCAACAAAGAGGAATGCAAGCGCGAGAAGCAGGGTGACAATTGCGTCCTTTGCAATTACCGCAAACTCGTGCGTTCTGTGTTTTTCCTTTATTACGGCAACGCCGATTATGCCCCCTGCGATGGCCCCAAAGAAGTAACCAAGTGCCTCCGGCAGCCCGTGCGGCAGCAGACCCAGTCCGTTGTATACCCCTGTCAAGAACGCCTGAGCAAAGTTTCCCTGCAAAATCATCTGCTGCAGCACGTCCTTTCCAATCACAACCCCTATTACCGAGGCATTCCAGCCGATTAAAAATACCGCCCCCGCCCCATAAATGAACGAAAACAGCACCGAGAGAAGCAGCACAAAACTGTTGTTGTAAAAGATCAGCCAGAACCAGCATACGAAGTTGCTTTTGCACGGACCACTTTCCATGGCAAAGTCCCCGGTCATTTTTCCCTTAAGCCTTTCAATTCCGCCGAGCGCGTTCTCCTGTTCCTCAAAAACTACGTCCCTCACCTCGCCCGGCAGGAATGCGTACCAGAAAGCATAGCTTAAGATAAGGCCTATGAAGAACCAGGCGTAAATCTTAACAACCGTAAAATGCCTTTCAATGAAGTTCGGGGTCCAGCTGTCGGATTCCGCTTCAATTGCCTCTTCCTTCACAAAAATCGAGTGCATTACCGGAACCAGTGCAATTGTCACAAACGCTATTCCCAGAATGCTGCTGCTTCCCGGAAACGTAAAATACGCAACCCAGAGCCCTGCAGAGCTAATCAGTATTGCGATAAAAAGCATTACAAGGGGGTGTTTCATCAGCTCTTTTCCGGACACAAGGGACTCAAGAACCATGCCAACACCTTGATTTAAATAACTTAGCGTTGTTAAAATATATAAAAGAAACTATATAAGCCAACTGCTTTTTTGGTGATTTTTTTTGAAGAAGAAGACCGTTTTACCAGGAGACTTTCTCAGTACTGAGGAGGAATTTGAGCCAGGGCGAAACGCCTTCCTTGACGAGGGCGACATTATCTCGGATTCCGTCGGTAAGCCGGTTGAGGACGGCAAGCGAAAAACCGTTTCCGTGCAGTCCCAAAAGCCACTTTTGGTAATCCGCCGGGACGACATTGTTCTCGGCAGGGTTGAAACAGTAAGGGACAACTCAGTTACGTTGAGCATTATGCCGGAGCCAGCCGGGAACGGCAAAAAGGTTCTTACCCATGGAAGGGCCTCGCTCCCGATCAGAATGGTCAGCAGAGATTACGTGGAAAGGCTTTCAGACATGTTTAGGATAGGCGACTGGATTAGGGCAAAAGTGGCCAAAATTGAGCCCGCCGGCATTGACCTGAGAACAGATGAGCCAGGCTTTGGCGTAATTCGTGCCTACTGCACGAAGTGCAGGCACCCGCTTCACCTGTTCGGAAGCCAGCTCAAGTGCCTTGTCTGCGGCAGAACCGAGGAGAGAAAAATTTCAGAGGATTATTCACTTAAATAATTTTCCGGAGGAGATTACTTGGAGATAGAAGTAAATAAAGAAGGCAAGAACAGTGTGGAGTTCGTTATCAAGGGCGAAAGGCACACCTTTCCAAACCTTTTAAGGAGTGCCCTGCTGAAGGACAGCAAGGTAAAGTTTGCCGCGTACAAGCTGCACCACCCAACCGATAACCAGGCACAGTTTGCGCTCTCAACCGAGGGAAAGACGCCAAAGAAGGCCCTAAGCGATGCCCTGAAAAGAATTGACGCAGACCTTTCTGATTTCAAAAAGGAAGTCAAAAAGGCTTTCAAGTGATTTAAGGGGTTTGAGTGAAGGGAAGCATTCGCGTTCTCGGAGTTGACGACGGTTTTTTCAAGCCAAAGAAAAAGGGAAAGACCGCTTTGGTCGGAGTTGTCTTCAGGCTTGACGGCCGCATTGAAGGAATTCTCAAAAGGGACGTCAATGTTGACGGCCTTGACAGCACCTCAAAGATTATCCAAATGTGCTCAAGCAAGTTCGAGGACCAAATTCAGTGCATTCTGCTTGACGGAATAAATGTTGCGGGCTTCAACATCGTTGACGTTGAAAAGCTGTTTAAAAAAACCGGCAAGCCGGTAATAAACGTTTTCAGGAAAAGGCCGAGAATGAACCTAATTGAGAGAGCGCTAAGCGGCTTCAAGGACCGCTCCAAGAGGCTGAAGCTGATTGAGAAAGCCGGGCCAATTCACGCCTTTAAAAGAATTTTCTTCCAATGTCATGGCATAGAACCGAGCGAGGCAAAAAAGCTGCTTAAGAAAACGATTTTCTACAGCAACCTGCCCGAGCCCGTGAGAATAGCTCACCTTGTTGCAAGCGGTGTAACAATTGGAGAGAGCACGCACCCGTGATTGAAATGATGGAAAGGATTTCAGCGTTTAGAAAAAAACTGAAGTGGCTTGACCCCTTCACCTATGTTGACCTTTTCCTGCTTCCCAAAGTTCACGCCCTAAGCAAAAACAGGCAGTACCTTGTTTTTGCCGCAACCTACCTCCTGCTTATTCTCCTTGTTTCCACAGTGCTTGGGGTTGTCCCATTCTTCCTTGCCCTTCTCACCCTATTCTATGCCTGGCTTTTCTTCTTTGAGAAAAGCGAGGCAGTTGACTGGGGCATCTACCTTCTCTCGGCCTTTGTTTTTGCCTGGGCAGTCTACTCCGCCTTCGGGCTTGCGCTGGGAACACACAGCCCTTTTGTGATTGTGATGAGCGGCTCAATGGAACCGCTTTACCACCGTGGGGACGTAATCATTTTGCAAGGCGCGTCCTTCAGTTCGCTTGAGGCCCAGGAAATTGCACTGCAACACCCCTTAACCCAAATCCCATTCGCCTCTTTTGCCGAACCAAATTACACACAGAGTCCGAACGGTCTGCTGATTGAATCAATTGAATTCAGCAACGGGCAAACACTCCAAATAACACAGGACGGCAGCATTGTTGTTTACAACAGCCCAAACATTCACAACGCAGACGGCCCGATAATTCACAGGCTTGTTTCAAAGATTAGCGCTTCCGACGGAAAGTTTTTCCTCACCAAGGGCGATTCAGTTAACAACAACACGGTTGACCAGGACTGCGGCCGAGTAATCTACGGTACGCCGGAAAAGGACTGCATAATGCTCTATCCCATAAAGGAAAGCGAGATTGACGGCAGGGCCCTGTTCCAAATCCCGGCGGTCGGATGCGTAAAGCTCTGGCTTTTCGACAACTCCGCATCCCTTGTTTCAACGGGAAGATTGCCCAGTAACTTCAGCGGCATCTGCTGAATAGGATTTTAAACTTAATTGCACGCAATTTATCTGATGCCAATGAAACTTGTTTTGGAGAAGGCCGGGGACTTTCAGAAAAGCATTTCCGCAATCAGCGTTCTGATTGACGAGGCCGAATTCATTGTTGGGGAAGACGGGCTTGTTCTGAAGGCAACCGACCCAAGCCAGATTTCAATGGTTGACTTCAAGCTTGAGAAATCCGCCTTCAAGGAATACAACAGCGAGGGCACTATAAAGCTTGGGCTGGATTTGGATTACCTTAACCAAATAATGTCCCGCGCAAAGGCCGACGACATGCTTTCAATGGAGATGAGTGAGGACAAGAGCAGGATTCTTGTAAAATTCAAGGGCGCGAGCACAAGGAGATTCCAGATTCCTCTGATTGATGTAAGCCAGGTCGAGCTTCCCAACCCAAAGATTGAGTTTGACGCAGTTGTAAAGGTAAAGGCAGCCGTGCTGCAGGACGCGCTGAAGGACGCTTCTCTGATCAGCACACACGTTTCCCTTGGGGTTGACTCGGACAAGTTTTTTGTTAACGCAAACAGCAGCAAGGGCTCTGTTGAGAACGAGACCACAAAGGCTGACAAGGGCCTTGTGGAGCTTA
>JAFCCZ010000031.1 GCA_017609945.1 Candidatus Iainarchaeum sp. | reverse complement strand
TTGCTTCCGGGTGGAACTGCACGCTCATGAAGGGCTTGCTTTTGTGCCTTATGCCCTCGTTGGTTCCATCGTTAAGGTTTGAAAACCAGGGCTCCCATTCCTCTGGCAGGCTTTTCTCGTCGACCGCGTAACCGTGGTTTTGGCTGGTGATGTAACAGCGCTTTGTTCCGACAGTGAGGGCCGGCTGGTTTTGCGAGCGGTGCCCGTACTTTAGCTTGTAGGTGTCTGCCCCAGCGGCAAGCCCCAGAATCTGGTTTCCAAAACAAATTCCAAAGGTTGGAATTGCCCGCTCAAGCGCTTTCTTCACTGTTTCAATTGTTTCCCGCATTGTTTTCGGGTCCCCTGGGCCGTTGCTGATGAATACCGCGTCAAACTCGTGCTGTCCGTTGAAGAGGTCATAGTTGTAGGGAACCTTTAGGACGGAAACGTTTCTTTGCAAGAGCGATCTCACAATGTTGTTTTTTACCCCGCAGTCAATCAGCGCGAAGGTGGTTTTTCCGTTTTCAAAGAGCTGGGGCTTCTCGCAGGAAACCTCTGCTGCCAAATTCCTTTTGTTTGGGTCCAGCAGCTCAACTTCCTCTTCACCGAAAACAATTTTTCCAAGCATTACTCCCTTTTCGCGAAGCTTTTTTGTCAGTGCCCGGCAGTCAATTCCGGTTATTGCGGGAATCTTCTCTTCCTTTAGCCAGTCCGAGAGAGATTTGGTTGACTGCCAGTGGCGGTTCTCGTAAGAGTAGTCAGCAACAACAAGGCCTGTTGCCTGGATTTTGCCTGACTCAAAATTCTTCTCAATGCCGAATTCGTCGCTCGCGTTTCCCGGGACTCCGTAATTTCCAATTAAGGGGTATGTAAGGGAGAGGATCTGGCCGCGGTAGGACGGGTCTGTAAGGCTTTCGGGATAGCCCACCATTCCTGTGTTGAACACAACCTCTCCTGAAACAGGTGCTTCAGCGCCAAAGGAAATTCCTTCAAAGATGGAGTTGTCTTCAAGAATCAGTTTTGCCTTCACGGGCTTTTCCTTCAAAAATAAACCCGTTATGAAAGAAAGCCCAACTTCTATTTAAGCCTTTCGCGCCAAAATTGGAAATTTGTTCCCGGTTTTGGTTTGGGGGAAGTAATTTAAATCTCTAAAGTCATAATTTACTTATGAGATCCAAAGGGTATCATGAACCATCTGAAGGGCATTATAGGCCGCATAGGCATCCAGGGAGAAGATCTGGAAAGAAGGTCATAAGATTTCCACTTGCTGGCAAAAGGGCTTCAATGAATGTTACAAAGCAAACTTCCGCATTCATAAGGCGGTTCAACAAGATTGGCGGTGTAAAAAGGCTCAAAATTAAAATTGGGGAGAAAACAGGGCGTTTGAATTACTTAGTTAGGCACCAGGAGCTTCGCGCCAGCAATCGGGCAGAGTGGGATAAAAGTTTCAGGGACACCCTGGGTGACTTGCTGGAAAAAACCGCCGACTACTGGGGTGTCTTAATTAGTGCAGCGAAAGTGCAGCAAATAGATCCCCTTATTAAAAAGAAAGACCAGCAAAAGTGGGACGGCGTTATTAAAGAGCTTGAGAGGCTGAAAAAGAAAGAGCTTGATATATTCAAGGCCTTGGACGATGACTATTTAAGTGGTTGAAATGGCTTTCAAAAAACAAAAACCCCCAATTGAAACAATGAGTTTGCATGATTTAAGAAAAGAGCTTGCTGATCTTAAAAAACTGCCGCCGCCTGTAGCAGGGGCCGGTCTTGCAATGCCTGAAATTGCGGATAGGCGAAGAGAATTGCTTAGCCAAATGCTTTCTGACGAAATTGCTAGGCGTGAGGCTGTTGCAAAGAAGAAGAGGTTTCCGAAGATAAGAAAATTGCTTGGCCGGCTTGGGCGGTTAAGGCGAAAATAAAATAATATTTTGGGTTATTTTTCCCTGTTCAATGCCTTTTGGCCGATGTCCTTTCTATAATATGCCTTTTCAAAGGAGATTTTTTCAACTGCCCTGTAAGAATTCTCAATGCTCTCCTTTATGCTGTTTCCAAGTGACGTAATTCCAAGAACCCTTCCGCCGTTTGTTAGAACCTTTTCTCCGTCAAGCTTTGTACCGGCGTGGAAAACAACTGTGCCCTCAAGCGAGTTTGCCTCCCCAAGCCCTGAAATCTCTTTTCCCTTCTCATAGCTTCCAGGGTAGCCGCCTGAGGCCATTACAACGCAGCAGGCTGCCTTTTCACTCCACTTAATTTCCTGCTCTGCGAGGCTTCCGTCCATGCAACTTTGCAGAATTGGAAGCAAGTCCGATTCAAGCCGCATTAGAAGGGGCTGTGTCTCTGGGTCCCCGAAACGGCAGTTGAATTCAACAATCTTCGGGCCGTCCTTTGTAATCATCAGGCCTGCGTAAAGCACCCCTATATATTCCCGCCCTTCCTTCTTCATTGCGTCAATTGTTGGCTGCATTATTGTTTCAATAATCTCTTTCTCAAGCTCTTTGGTTATGACTGGAGCAGGGCTGTAGGCTCCCATTCCGCCAGTGTTCTGCCCCCTATCCCCGTCAAAAATTGCTTTGTGGTCCTGGCTTGAAACCATTGGCTTAATGGTGTTACCGTCAGTAAAAATGAGGTATGAGGCCTCTTCCCCAACAAGTTTTTCCTCCAGAATTATCTTTTCGCCTGCCTTTCCAAAGGCCTTTTCAACCATTATCTTGTTTATTGCCTGCTCGGCTTCCCCAATGGTTTCGCACACAATTGCCCCCTTCCCTGCCGCAAGGCCGTCTGCCTTTACAACAATTGGCGCGCCCTTCTCGTGCAAGTACTTAAGCGCCTTTTCCGCGCTGTCGAAGCATGCAAATTCCGCGCTTGGAATTTCGTACTTTTGCAGCAGCTCGCGGGTAAAGATTTTGCTGCCCTCAATTATTGCGGCCTTCTTGCTTGGCCCAAACACCTTCAGGCCCTTTTCCTGGAAAAAGTCAACAATTCCCTCTGCCAACGGCTCTTCGGGGCCGACAATCGTTAAGTCAATTCGCTTTTCCTTGGCAAAATTCGCAATCCCCTCAAAGGAGTTGTCCTCCAGGGAAACGTTTTCCGCGATTGAGGCAGTCCCGGCGTTTCCTGGAATGCAATAAACTTTTTCAACTTCCTTTCCCTGAACCAGCTTCCAGACAAGGGAGTGCTCTCTTCCACCCTTTCCCAACACCGCAATCTTCAAAAAACCACCAAAATATTGAAATCCAAAACTCCTTTTAATTCTTTCCCGTTTACTTCGGTTATGAAGGCGGTTGTTTTTGATTTTGACGGCGTTCTGGCCGATTCCCTGCAGTTGAATTTTGACATAAAGAGGGCTGTTTTTGAGTCCTACGGGACAGTTCCAACAAGGCAGGAGTTTATTGACATCTGGGTTTCCCCGAGAAACAGGGAAAACGAGGGAATTCCCTATTTTATCAAGCTAAAGGGTCTAAAGGTTGAGGCAGAGGAGCTGAAGGCAAAGCAAAAGCCAATTTACGAAAAGCTTTTTGCGGAAGGGCTTGAGATGGTTCCAGGGGCCGCTGAATTGGTTGGCTTTTTCAGGGCAAGGAACATCCCTCTAGGAATTGTTTCCTCCAACAGCCGTTACAGCATTGAGGTTGGATTGAAAAGGTTTGGGTTGGAAAAGGAATTTGAATTCATTGTAAGCTCCAGAGACTGCGGGTTCCCAAAGCCACATCCCGCGCCATACCTCAAGGCAGTTGAAATGTTTGGCGTGAGCGCAGACCAGGTTCTTGTCCTTGAGGACTCTGATACCGGGGTTGAGAGCGCCAAGGCAGCCGGCTGCAGGGTTATTGCCCTGCCAAACGAATTTACCAGGGCGGAGGATTTCTCAAAGGCCGATTTTGTGGCAAAAAGCATTGGGGAAATAACAGAGCAGGTTCTGGAAAGGTTTTAATCAATCGCACTCAATTACCCTTTCCTCAGTAACTATTTTATTCATTTTTGCGTCATGGCTTTGTTTTGGAATGTTTTTTGCAATGTTTTGCTCAAAGCAAAGCCCTATTGCCACAGTTCCCCTGGGCGCCTTTCTCAAAAGCCTGTCGTAGAAGCCGCCGCCGTATCCAATCCTGTAGCCTCCCCCGTCAAAAACAATTCCTGGCACTACTATCAAATCAATTTTTTCAAGCGGGCATGAATTTATTTCACGCGGCTCAATCAGACCGCTTGGCTTTTTCTCCAAATCAGAGAGCCCCTTGATTGAGCTGGCCACCAGGGTTTTCTCCTTGAAGCTTGTGACAGGCACGCACACATTCTTGCCCTCAGCCAGTGCCCTTTCAATCATTTTTCCGGTTTCAACCTCTTTCCCGAATGACGCGTAAAACAGCATTACATTGCTTTTTTTGAATTCTGGGAGAAAAAAAAGCCTTTTTTCAATCTCATCGCTTTTCCTGGAAATTTCGTCCTCTGAGAGCGAATTCCGCAGCTGAAGGTGTTTCATTCTCACTAGTTCCTTCATAAAGCACTTTTAATGGGATTCGGTTAAAAAACCTTTTCCTTTTTGAATCTAATTGGTGGGGCTTCTTGGATTTCAGAGTTGAGGTTTTCTCAAAGGTTCCGGACGGGCGGGCCATAACCCTGCTCAAGAAAATTCACGCAATGGGCTTTCCAAACGTTAAAAACCTTGAACTGACCGACGTTTACACCGTTTCAACTGGCTTGAAGGAGGCCGATTTGCAGAAGTGCGGTGAGCTTCTGTCAAACCCCGTTACCCAGGGGTTTTCAGTGGGCAAGCCCTTTGTGCCTGAAAGCGGTTTTGATTTTGTCGTTGAAATAGGTTTTTTGCCAGGCGTAACCGACAACGTGGGGCACACCGCAAGGGAAACCATTTCCGACTTTTTTGGGGAAAAGGCAAGTGGGACGGATGTTTTTAGCACGCAGGCCATTTTTCTGAGCGGCGAAGTTTCCAAAGAGGACACTATGGCCATAGGAGACGGCCTTGCAAACTCCCTGATTCAGAGAATTCACATTAAGAGCAGGCAGGAGTTTGAATCCGACAAGGGAATGGATGTTGTCACGCCGCGCGTTAAGCTTAATGAGGTGCCCTCTGCCGAGAGGGTAAGCCTTGATTTGGATGACGCCGCCTTGACTGAGATTGGAAAGAAGGGAATTGCAAACAAGGACGGTGAAAGAAGCGGACCGCTTGCCCTTGACCTTGAATCAATGCACGTAATAAAATCGCACTTTGAATCTTTGAACAGACCGCCCACTGACATTGAGCTTGAGTCCCTTGCCCAAACCTGGAGCGAGCACTGCAAGCACACTATTTTTGCCGCTGAACTGGACGAAATAAAGAACGGCCTGTTCAAGGGCAGAATTAAGAAAGCAACCGAGACCATTAGGGCGAATATGGGAAAGGATGACATTTGCGCGTCGGTCTTTGTTGACAACTCCGGCGCAATCTTCTTTGACGAAAGTTTTCTTGTGAGCGACAAGGTTGAAACACACAACAGCCCGTCTGCCCTTGATCCCTTCGGTGGGGCAATTACGGGAATTGTTGGCGTTAACAGGGATGCAATGGGCTTTGGAATGGCCGCAAAGCCGGTTGTAAACAGGTACGGTTTCTGCTTTGCCGACCCAAAGGACGCAAAGCTTCTTTACCGGGCCAAGGGAAAGCAAAACTCAATCCTTTCCCCTGCAAGGGTAATGCTTGGCGTAATCGAGGGAGTGAACGTTGGCGGAAACTGTTCGGGGATTCCAACGCCGCAGGGCTTTATGTACTTTGACGAGCGATACAAGGGAAAGCCGCTTGTTTTTGTCGGAACAATGGGCCTTATCCCGAGGATTGTTAACGGAAAGAACGGGGTTGAGAAAAAGGCAATGCCCGGCGACGCAATAATTATGGCAGGAAACAGGGTTGGGTTGGACGGAATTCACGGCGCAACCTTTTCCTCAGAGGCCCTGAGTGAGGGAAGCCCTGCCACCGCTGTCCAGATTGGCGACCCGATTACGCAGAAGAAGATGAGCGACGCAATTATTAAGGAAGCAAGGGACCGTAACCTTTACACAAGCATTACTGACAACGGGGCCGGAGGAATAAGTTGCAGTGTGGCGGAAATGGCAAAGGAGTGCAACGGCTGTGAGGTTGATTTGGAAAAGGTTCCATTGAAGTATCCTGGAATGCAGCCCTGGCAAACCTGGATTTCAGAATCACAGGAGAGAATGACTCTCGCGGTTCCGCAGGAAAAGGTTGACAAATTTATTGGGCTAATGGAATCGCGCGGCGTGGAAGCAACTGTTATTGGGAAATTCACCGATTCCGGAAAGTGTGTTGTCAGGTTTAACGGCAAAACCATAATGGACATTGATTTGGAATTTTTGCACGAGGGCCTGCCCAAAAAGGTTTTGAAGACAGAGAAGCTTGAGCAGAAGCATGCTGTTCCAAAATTTGAGCAGTCCCAGGATTTTAACGCCGAGCTGGAGCAGATGCTTTCAAGGCTGAACATCTGCAGCAAGGAATTCATTTCAGTGCAGTACGATCACGAGGTGCAGGGCTCAAGCGTGCTGAAGCCCTTGCAGGGAAAGGGCAGGGTTAATGCCGAAACAAGTGTTGTAAGGCCGGTTCTTGATTCAGAGAAAGGCGTCTCAATCTCACAGGCCCTCTATCCAAAGTACGGTGACATCTCAATTTACGACATGGCTGCCTGCGCCATTGATTCAGCGGTAAAGAACCTTGTTGCCGTTGGAACGCCCTTGGGTAAGATAGCGATTCTTGATAACTTCTGCTGGTGCTCAAGCGACGAGCCGGGAAGGTTGTGGCAGCTAAAGCAGGCTGCGCAGGCCTGCCTGGATTACGCGGTAAAATATGAAACTCCGTTTGTTTCAGGAAAGGACAGCATGTTCAACGATTTTAAGGGATTTGATGAAAACAGCAAGCCATTGAAGGTTTCTGTCCCGCCAACCCTCCTTATCTCCTCGTTCGGGGTTTTGGGGGACGCAAGCAAGGCGGTCTCAATGGACGCAAAGTTTGCCGGGGACCCTGTTTATGTGCTGGGGGTTACGAGGAACGAGCTTGGCGCCTCAGAGTACTTTGCCTCAAAGGGCTTTGTTGGAAATTCTGTTCCAAAGGTTAACGCTGACAAGGCCCTAAAGCTCTACAAGGCCTTGGTTGGCGCAATTGATTCCCAACTGCTTGCTTCAGTGCAGCCTGTTGGGTTGGGCGGCCTCGGAGTCGCAATTGCCAAGAAATGCATTGCCGGATCTCTCGGGGCAAACATTGATTTGGGAAAAGTTACTGCCGAGGCCATTGAGAGGAACGATTTCCTGCTGTTCTCAGAGAGCCAGAGCAGGTTTGTTGTAACAGTTGCGCCGGAGAACAGGGAAGAGTTTGAAAAGGCCCTTGAGGGCAATGAGTTTGCGCTGGTTGGAGAAATTACGCAGGGCAATTTGCAGATAACCGGTCTAAACGGCGAAAAGATCGTTGACGCAAAAGTTGCCGATTTGGAAGAGGCTTACAAAAAAACACTGAGGGACTACTGATGGTTAAGGCACTTGTTTTGACTGGCTACGGAATAAACTGTGATGAGGAAACAGCCTTTGCGTTCAAGAAGGCAGGGGCAGAGGCAAGCATTGTTCACGTTAATGACTTAATCAAAAAGCCTGGCCAGCTAAAGGACTTCCAGATTTTTGCCTTTCCAGGCGGATTTTGCTACGGTGATGATACTGGTTCCGGAAACGCCCTTGCCAACAAAATGCGGAACATGCTCTGGCAGGACCTAATGGAGTTTATTGACCAGGAAAAGCTTGTGATTGGAATCTGTAACGGCTTCCAGGTTATTGCAAACCTTGGGCTTTTGCCGGCCATTGACGGAAAGTACGGTGAGAGAACAGTGGCCCTTGCGCCAAACAATTCCGCGCGCTATGAGTGCAGGTGGGTCTCTTTGAAGGGCTTTTCCAAGAAGTGCGTTTTTACAAAGGGAATTGAGGACATTAGAATGCCTGTTGCCCACGGTGAGGGAAAGTTTACCACCTCAAAGGATGTTCTTGAAAAGCTCGTTGAAAACGACCAGCTTGTTTTTAAGTACGCAAAGGGCAAAGGCCTAGCAGGCGGAGAGTTCCCGTTCAACCCAAATGGTTCAGTGCTTGACATTGCCGGAATCTGCAATGAAACCGGAAGAATTCTTGGAATGATGCCCCACCCCGAAAGGCACATTTTCTTTACCCAGCAGGACGACTGGACAAAGCAGAAAGAAACCTTGAAGAGAAAGGGAGAAAAGCTTCCGGAAGAGGGCGCCGGAATGAAGATTTTCAGGAATGCGGTTTCTCATTTCAAGTAGTTTATTTCTTACGCCTTATTCTAATGCTCGCAACCGCTTTCAAAAAGGTGGTTGCCTGATCCGCTGTTGAGGTTTTCCTTGCATGGGAGAGAAGAAACCTTTCTGCCCGTTCCACTTCCCTTGCATACCTTCCAGCAAATACCCTGTTGGCTTTTGCAGCGTCAACAATGTGCATGGCCCTGGCTGCGGCTCCGCTAAGAATTTGCCTTGTTTCCCTCTGCTCTGCTCTTGAGGGGAGAATTCCCTTAAGCGCTCTCTGCCTTGTTCTAGCCATCAATTAAAATTAGTGCAGAAAAAAAGAAAAAGGGGAAAGGGCCTGCGTCCCTTTCCTCCGTGCCCTGCAGGATGTTTCTTTGTGAGGAAAACACCTATTTGATTAAAGACAATTATAAGTGTCTAAACTATTTAGACAATTAGGGTTTTTAAATGGATCTACTGCCCTCTAAAACAGTCCCAAAAGAAGTTCGTGCTAGGTAAAGGCAGGAATTTAAACAACAAAGGACAATATTTAACCATGGACAAAGCTTTTCTGCATAATTTCCGCTTTATTTTACTTGCATTGTTTTTTCTGCTCCTGCAGAGCGCAACCGCTTTGGCTGGGTGGGAGTGGACTTGTCAGGCTGCAGACTCTCCGAATAATGTGGGGGGTTACCCTTCTATAGTCTGGGGAAGCGATAACAACCTGCATATCAGCCACAATGATATTGGAAACCACGATTTGAGGTATTGCGAGGGGACTACGGGACAGTGGACTTGTGAGATAATAGAGAGCGCAGGGACTACTGGACGATATACCTCAATTCTTGAGGGCACAGACAAAAACTTTCACATAAGCCACACTGATGTGACAAACGGAGATTTGAGGTATTGTGAGGGCAGTATAGGGGACTGGACCTGCCAGGCAATTGACACCACAAACGATGTGGGCCATTATACTTCAATGGTGCAGGGGGCAGACGGCAATTTCCACATAAGCCATCAAGACGGGACAAGTGAGGGAGATGAGGACTTGAGATATTGTGAGGGGTCTGGTGAGGAGTGGACTTGTCAGGCAATTGACACTGCTGGTGAAGTGGGACTAGAAACCTCAATAGCTGAGGGAAGTGACGGAAATATTCACATAAGCCACGGAGACGGGGGAAATGGAGATTTGAGGTATTGTGAGGGTGCTGCGGAGGAATGGACCTGTCAAACTCTTGACAGCACAGGGCTTGTGGGAGATTTTAGCTCAATAACAAGCGGGACAGACAACAATTTGCATATTGGCTATCACAGCACCACAAATAATGACTTAAAATATTGTGAGGGGTCGGAGGAAGAGTGGGTTTGCAGGATAATTGAAAGCGCAAACACGGTAGGACAATATGTATCGGTATTAGAGGGGGCGGATGAAAACATTCACATAAGTTACCTTGATAGCACAAACAAGGACTTAAGGTATTGTGAGGGCAAAGACATCCAATGGACTTGTCAAATAGCGGAGAGTACAGGGACTGTGGGGACTTTTTCAAAAATGACTGAGGGAGAGGACGGCAATATTCACATAGCTCACTATGATTCTGGGGATAATGATAACCTGAAATATTGTGAGGGGCTGTTCAAGGCCCCGCCCTACGAGCCACCGCAGGTTGTAACTCCTGCTTACTGTGGAGATGGCTCGTGTGATTTAGCTTTAAGGGGTGAAACCGCGGCCACCTGCCCGGCAGACTGCCCTGCCGTCTGCGGTGATTCAGCCTGCACCCACACCGAAAACCCTGAAACATGTGCACTGGATTGTATTGGTTGTGGTGATGGGAAGTGTGGAGTGGGAGAAGACTGCACAAATTGTGAAATAGACTGCGGGGCCTGCCAACCGGAACCGCCTGTGGAAGAGCCTCCAGTGGAAGATCCCGTGAACCCGGTGGTAACCGAACCGCCAGTTAATCCCAACGAGCCTCCTCTTGAGGAAATTTCAAAAGAATGCTTCACCGAT
>JAFCCZ010000104.1 GCA_017609945.1 Candidatus Iainarchaeum sp. | reverse complement strand
GACACCTTCAAGCTAAAGTACGGGCACAGAAGCCAGAACCAGCCATGCGTAATAGAGGGAACAAAGAAATGCTTTATTACAAGCCAGAACCACGGCTTTGCGGTTGACGAGAAAACCCTTCCACCAGGGTGGCAAAAATGGTTCACAAACTTAAACGACGGAACAAACGAGGGAATAAGGCACGAGAGCAAACCATTTATGAGCGTGCAATTTCACCCAGAGGCAATGCCGGGACCGGTAGACACCGCGTTCTTGTTTGACGAGTTTGTGAAAATTGCAAGGGGGGAAAGAAAATGAGCGAGGGAATAAAGAAAGTTCTCTTGCTCGGAAGCGGTGCCCTGAAAATAGGGGAGGCCGGCGAGTTTGATTACTCCGGAAGCCAGTGCATCAAGGCACTGAAAGAGGAGGGGCTTGAGGTTGTGCTGATAAACCCCAATATTGCTACGATTCAAACAAGCAAGGGCTTTGCAGACAAGGTTTACTTCCTGCCGGTGAACGCGCACTTTGTGGAAAAAGTAATTGAGAGGGAAAAGCCAGAGGGAATCCTGCTTGCGTTCGGCGGGCAAACCGCGCTGAACTGCGGGGTGAAACTCTTTGAAAGCGGGGTGCTGAAAAAACACGGCATTCAGGTGCTTGGAACGCCGGTTGAAACAATAATTGAAACAGAGGACAGGGAAAAGTTCAACAAGTCACTCAACTCCATAAAAGTGAAGGTTCCAAAGAGCATCCCGGTAACAAACAGGGAAGCCGCGCTCAAGGCCGCGGAAAAAATCGGCTACCCTGTAATTGTAAGGGCAGCCTATGCCCTCGGGGGCAAGGGAAGCGGGTTTGCAAAGACAAAAAAGGAGCTGGGGGAACTGACAGAGAAGGTTTTCACATATGCCCCGCAAATTTTGGTGGAGGAATGCCTTGCGGGCTGGAAGGAAGTGGAATACGAGGTGGTGAGAGACAGGTTTGACAACTGCGTTACAGTCTGCAATATGGAAAACTTTGACCCGCTTGGAATCCACACAGGGGAAAGCATTGTAATTGCGCCATCCCAGACACTCACCAACCACGAGTATCACAAGCTGAGGGAAATTTCAATCAAAACAATAAGGCATCTTGGAATAGTTGGAGAGTGCAATATCCAGTACGCCCTCTCCCCAGACAGTGACGATTACAGGGTGATAGAGGTGAACGCAAGGCTAAGCAGAAGCAGCGCCCTTGCCTCAAAAGCAACAGGGTATCCCCTTGCGTTCATTGCCGCAAAGCTCGGGCTGGGCTATTCTATGACAGAGCTTGAAAACAAGATAACAAAAACAACAAAGGCGTGCTTTGAGCCTGCCCTGGACTACTGTGTGGTAAAGATTCCACGCTGGGATCTGCAAAAATTTGAGAAAGTAAGTTACCAGATTGGAACAGAAATGAAGTCTGTCGGGGAAGTGATGGCAATCGGGAGAAACTTTGAGGAAACAATGCAGAAAGCGATTAGAATGCTGAACATTGGAATGTACGGCCTTGTTGGAAACAAAGTGGAGATCTCAAAGATTGCCCACAGAATAGAGCACCCCACAGACAAGAGAATTTTTGACCTGATTGAGGCACTGAAGCAGGGTTACGGCGTGGACAAGATTCACAAGCTGTGCAAAGTGGACAAATGGTTCCTGTACAAGCTTAAGAAAGTTGTGGAAATAGAAGAGCTCATTGCAAAAACGGGACTGGATGCAATTGATTGCGAGCTAATGCTTGAGGCAAAGAAGGCGGGCTTTTCAGACAAGCAAATAGCAATAATTACGGGTGAACTTGAGGAACTCAAGGTAAGAAAGAAGAGAAAAGAGCTCAAAGTGCTTCCGGTGGTAAAGCAAATTGACACCCTTGCGGCAGAATTCCCGGCCAAAACAAATTATTTATACACAACCTACAACGGGTCGGAAAACGATGTGGAATTCGGGGACAAAAAACAGGTAATGCTGCTGGGGTCGGGCTCCTACAGCATTGGAAGCAGTGTGGAGTTTGACTGGTGCAATGTAACGGCAAACAATACCCTCAAGGAAGCGGGCTTCAAAACAATTATGGTGAATTTTAATCCGGAAACTGTTTCAACAGACTATGATGTGTGCGACAGGCTGTACTTTGAGGAACTCTCTCTCGAGAGAGTTCTTGACATTTACGAAAAGGAAAGCCCGGAGGGCATTGTTGTAAGCATGGGCGGTCAGATTCCAAACAACCTTGCGATAAAACTCCACAAAGCAGGGGCAAAAATTATGGGAACGTCCCCCAAAAACATTGACAGGGCGGAGAACAGGCACTTGTTCTCAAAATTGTGCGATGAAATGGACATTGACCAGCCGGAGTGGGCTGAATTAACTAGCAAGAAAGACGCAGTGCAGTTTGCAGAGAGAGTGGGATTCCCTGTTCTTGTAAGGCCAAGTTATGTGCTAAGCGGGGCCGCAATGAGCGTTGCATTCAATGCGGGGGATTTGGAAATCTATCTAAACAAGGCAACCTCGCTTTCAACAGAATACCTTGTTGTAATAAGCAAATTCATAAGCAATGCAAGGGAAATAGA
>JAFCCZ010000103.1:645-3205 GCA_017609945.1 Candidatus Iainarchaeum sp. | reverse complement strand
ACAGTTAATCCCGTTAATTGACGCAGTAAGGCAGAGGGGAATAAACGCCTCTGTTGGCGCGGACGGAAAGGTTTCGTCAGTTGCAAGCGGCAACAATCTGAGCGTAAACATTGGCTCAAGTGATACAATGCCGTTTAATCTCCCCTCAATGCCCGAGGCCCCCATTCTTTTGGCATTGTTTGTTTCCTGCCTGCTGGCTGTGATGGCTGTTTTCAGGGTTAGGATTGAGAGGGGAAAGGGCATTGCCTGACATAGAGCTTTTGACATTTATTGCGGTCAAGGCAGGCCTTAACTCTACCTTTTTTACTTCAACGGCCAAGATTGCGTCCAGGTTTCATATTTCACAGCAGTCTGTTTCGCGAAAGCTAAGGGCACTGGCTTCAGAGGGGCTTGTAGAGTTCTCCTCCTCCCCAAAGGGGGTTAGGGTAAAGCTTTCTGCAAAGGGTGCTTCTATTTTGAAATCGCGCTTTGTTGAATTAAAGCAGGTTTTTGCCTCCCACCCCGCCCCCTTTCTTGAGGGGTCTCTTGAGTCAGGCCTTGGAGAGGGGTCTTATTACATGTCGCAGGCAAAGTATGTTTCGCAGTTTGAGCAAAAGCTTGGCTTCAGGCCGTTTGCAGGAACGCTAAATCATGGTGTTTCCGAGGAAAAGCTTGCGGGCTTTCTTTCACAGCTGGAAGAGATTGCGATAAAGGGGTTTAGAACCGGGCAGAGAAGTTTTGGCAGCATCCGCGCCTTTCCGGTTCTTGTTGAGAAAAAGTACGGCGCGGCAATAATTTTTCCAGAGCGAAGCTCTCACGAGAGCAATGTAATAGAAGTGATTTGCCGTGAGAACCTGCGAAAGAAACTGAAATTAAAAGAGGGAAGCAGTGTAAAGCTTTTTTCAGAGAAATTGTGAGAGGACTTATCTTACTTTCAGGTTTCTCATTCTTCCCCTTATTTGACCAAAACCTTTTTTCAGCTCATTCACCGCTTTCAGTGCGGCTGTTTGTGCCGCAGTTATTGTATTTTTAGAATTTGCAAGTTCTCTTGCAGTTGGAGCCCTGCCGTGGGTGCCAATTATTGCCTCAAGCCTTCTCTGTTCGTAAAGTATTGTGTTGTGCCAGGCACGGATTAAATTTTCAACTGCGCCTCTGCCTGCAATATGGGACCTGTATGCATTCCATTGCCTTTTTGCTACCGCACTTGAAAAACGCCCTGGTTTTTTTGGAACTTTTTCAAATTTATATCCTTCAAAACCTATCATTTCCATTTTCTGCAGATTTTTGAATGGCTCAAGCCAGGTGTGTACTTCAAGTAGCATTGGTTCCCTGTTTGGCCTTGGAGCCCTCACAGGCCTCTCGCGCTCCATTCTCTCCTCTCTCCTGCCGCCAACTTCGGGCATCACAATCTGTGGATTTACAGTAACCTGTGCTGGTGGAACATTTATTGTGGGCTTAAACACCGGCTTGTTTAAAAATGTAGGGCTAATATTAACGCCTGCCTGCTGTGCTCTTACATTGCTGTTTGGAAATACTTTGTAGCCTGCTTGGGTTACCTCCCAGGGGTGTACTGTGAATCTCTGTCCGGCTCTTTCAAACATGACCCTTATTTTGTTGCCCCGCCTCATTACTGTTATCTTTCCAGCGCCTTTTGGGAGGTTTTTCTTAACTTCCGCCATTACTGCGGGGGGTAGGCCACTTGGTTTCCATTTTCGCCTGTTTTCTTTGGCTTGCGCTTGCCTGGCTTGTTTGTCTCCAGCCCTTGTACGTCTGTTTGGTTTTGCCATAAGCACTCTGCCCAGAATTGATTTTTATTTTTTGGCCGTTTTCTTTCGGTATGGGGCGCCAAGTCTTGTTCCCACTGCCTTGCCGTCGACAACTGTTCTTGTGACAGTTCTGCCCTTTGCGGTTGGATTTGCGTGGATTATATTTATTGTGTTAATGGTGCTGGTTCTTCGCAAATCATATGAAGCGACCCTATTTACCCAGACAAATACTTGTCTGCTCGTCCCTGGGGCGGTGTAAACAACCCGGTATTTGTTGCCCCTGGTTGTAATGCTTTCAATCTTGGCCCCTCTTGGAATTGATTTTCCTATTTCTGCCATTACTCCTGGGGGAAGTCTTCCTTTTGTGTGGCCAACCGGCGCAACAACCATTTTTCTTTCAACTTTTCCCGCTTTGGTTTTGTAGGTTACTGTGTGTGCACCTTCTGCATTTCTCTTGCCTACTCTGAGAACAATGGCTCCGTCCGGGAGTGCCTTTTTAATCGGTTGTGTTAATGAAGGGATTATTTTTGGGCGCCTTGCAGGTGCCTTGGCTCCTTTTGCAGGTGGCTTTGCCCCTCCTGCGGTTGGTCTTCTTGTTGGTTTTGGGGTTGGCATTTTTTTTCCTCCTTTTTTAGCAGTTTTTTTTGCAACTTTCTTTTTTGCTGGCTTTCGTGCTTTTTTGTCAGTTATAATTCTTAATTTTACTTTTCCCTTAAAGGTTCCCTTAACTCCTTTGCCTGTTACAGTTCCTTTAACTCTTTTTACAACTCTTCTTGCGGCCTTGGGTTTCATTAATCATCACTCCAAATATATTA
>JAFCCZ010000103.1:0-625 GCA_017609945.1 Candidatus Iainarchaeum sp. | reverse complement strand
CAAATATATTAACTCATTCACGATATATAATTGTTTCTATGTGTACATTGACAGATTGTCTCCCTCTAATTTTGTGGTTTTTTCCTGTGTCTGCTTTAGCTGCTTGAAGTGCTCTAAGAGGGCCTTTTCTGTCTCTTTTGCCTCTTTCATTAATGGCTTTATGTCAAGCCCCAGGTTCAGCATTTCACTTAATTTTTCCAGAATTGAGGCAGACGCCTTGTAGTCTGCTGCAATCTGTACATTGCCCATTAGGGAAAATGCCTCTATTCTGTTGTCCTTTAATCCCAGCATTATAAGGGCTGTAACCCCGGAGGTAATCCCCTCTTTTATCAGCTGCACACTGTGCTTTTTCAGCATTTCCTTGCTTGCCTCGTCGCTTGCAATCCCGTAAACTATTTGCCTTCCCTCTTTGTGGGGCAGAGCGCGAATTCCGCTCAGTGAAATAACCCTGGCAATTTTTTTGGCCTGCACCCAGTCAACTATCTCCCTTGCAAGTTTGTCTGTAAATATTTGGGGCACAATCTGCTCTGAAATAATCAGCGCAAGCTTTCTTTTCTCGTTTACATAAATTCTGCTTGGGTGAACCGGCAGCCCCTGGTGTATGCGAATTATCGGCACAAATACA
>JAFCCZ010000030.1 GCA_017609945.1 Candidatus Iainarchaeum sp. | reverse complement strand
TTTGAGGAGAGCGATCTTTGCACAAGGGCAATTAGGGCAGGGTTCAGAATTCTGTTTGCTCCTGAGAGCGAGGTCATTCATTTTGAGGGGGCAATAATGAAAAAGCAGCCCAGTAAAGGCGCATTTATCACAATAAACAAAAACAGGCTGCGCTATATGCTGCTGCATTTTCCGCTAACGCGCCTGGTGAAAGCCGTTCCGTTTGAGCTGATGAGGATTGGTAAAAATACCATAATCCTGCGGCCTCACTGGCTGTTGGCTTCGTATTATATTACTTTGCAGAACCTGTCTGAAATTATGGGCAAAAGGAAAAGATACGAGAAAGGCAATTTGAAACCTAACGCTTGAAAGGGGTCTGTTTTAAATGACAAAATATTTGGCAATTGCATCAAGTGAAAGAGAGTTTCTTGCGGCAAGGCAATTCGCAGAAAAAAGGCTTGGAAAAAATGACAAGCTTATTGTGATGTGCCATTCATTTTCACCTGCCCGGGGCGCAGAATCCAGCAACATTGTTTTAACGTCTCCAGAAGAGTTTTTGGCGGACACGGACATTCAATCCATTGAAGAGGGGGTGGGCTTCTTTGCCAGAAACTGGTACCGGTTTGACGGGTCGTTTGAAGAAAGGACAACGCACAAGGGGATAAGCCTTGGCTTTGTGCATGAAAACGACCTCGCTTACTTTTTTAGAACAACTCTCTCCCTTTTGAAGGGAATTTTAAAGGCGGTTGAGAGGGAGAGGCCGGACAAAATAATTATTGGAAGAATGTCTTTTGCCGGGAAGGCAGTAAGCTCCATTTCAAAAACAAAAAATTTGGGCAATGTTGAATTTTTGGATTTGCCGGCGGAGAAAGGCTTTTCTCGGTTTCCAAACATTTCGAGAAAAAAGTTGAGGGAGATAAGGAAGCAGCTGCCTGGAATAATGTCCGGGCTGTTAGCATGGAAAAGAGGGAAGTCGGGTGGAAGAACGGTTTTCATAAGAAGCAGGGGCTATCTTGGAAACCTGGAAAAAGAACTGCAGAAAGACAAATTCCTGAATGTTGTTTCCCTGGATGAATTCCTGTTTGGAAGGCTTTTGAATCCGCTGAATGCCTACAGTTATTTTTCAACCAGGGCGGCAATGCAAAAGAGGTTCAAGCAAACATTCAATGATTTCAAGGAAAGCAGGAAATTTGGCGAAAGCTTTGTTTTTGAGGGAATAAACTTCGGGGAAAACTTTGCACTGCTCTTTCCACAGCTGATTAAAAGGGATTGGCCTGAGTTTGTTTTTCTAATTGACAAATTGTCTGAACTTTTTAAATCCGCCAAACCGGATGCCCTGGTATTGTGGGAGGACTGTGTTGCGTTTGAAAGAATTTGTGCCCTGGTGGCAAAACAGGGCCGAGTTAAAAGCATTGTTTTGCAGCACGGGCTTTTCAGGCCTATTTTGGAGAAAGGGGACTGGGTAAGGGGCTTTGCGCCTCTGACGGCGGACAAGATAGCTGTCTGGGGAAAAAGGTTCAAGGACTATCTTGTAAGCCACGGAGTGCAAAGCGGTAAAATAATTGTGACCGGCGGGCCAAGGTTTGACAGCCTTGCAACCAAGGGAGAGGGAGATCAGGGGTTTTTGGAAAAAATTGGGGCAGGTGGCAGGGAGCTTGTTGTTTTTGCATCGCAGCAGCCTTCTGTTGGTGTTAACAGTTACTTTATTGCAAAAGAAGCAATGAAGGCAATGGCCGATTTTAATGACAAGCAGTTGATTATCAAGATTCACCCGCTTGAAAAGCCAGGGCCCTACCAAAAAATTGCAAAAGAAATGAACAGCAATGCAATTGTGATGAAAGACCAACTCTATGAATTAATCAGGGCAGCCAGTGTTTTGATTACCCACAGCAGCACTGTCGGCCTGGAGGCCATGGCTTTGGGAAAACCAGTAATAGTTTTCGCGAAGAAAAGCGCAGGGCAGGATTTGTTTGGCCCGACAAACACGGTTTTGAGGGCAGAGAATGCTGAAGACCTTAAGGGAGCACTGCAAACAGTGTTTTCAAAACGCGATGAACGCGGGATGCGGGAGAGAATAAAGAAATTTGTTTTTGAAATGATGTTCAGGCAGGACGGCAAGGCGACGGAGCGCGTTGCTGCAATTGTTAAGGAAATGGCCGGCTAGGATTCTCCGCGCCCCTTCCTCCGCTTCATAATCTGCTCAATTAGCCAGAAATCAAAAGAGGTATCAATTTCCAAAGAGTCTTCTTCAGACATCAGGACAATTCCAATCTTTCCGCCGTACCTGTTTTTTTCCCTGAGCAGGATTTCCCTTTTTAAGACATACACCGCGCCATTGTCCCTATACCATGGCTCCATATCCTGCCTTAGCTTTCTTTCCTTTCTAAAAGGGATGTATTCCTCTCCTGACTTTTTTCCAAAATAGTCAAATGTTTTGTGGGCGGTTATAACGGAATCAAAACCATTCTTCAAAACTTTTTCAACCGCCTCCTTTATTGGTTGCTGGCCCCTCAAGGGAGAGGTGCACTGAAGAAAAACAACAATGTCCGGAACATAGCCCTGCTTTTCAAGTTCCTCAACAACGTGCAAAAGAACCGGTTCGCTTTGCGCGCTGTCTGTGGCAAGCTTGGCAGGGCGCATTATTACCTCTGCGCCGTATTTTCTGCTTACCTCTGCAATCTCCTCTGAATCTGTTGAAACAATTGTTCTGTCCACAACGCCGGAGTTAATGCTTGCCTCAATTGTGTAGGCAAGAAGTGGCTTCCCAGCCAGCGGCTTGATGTTCTTATTGGAAATGCCCTTGCTTCCGCCCCTCGCCGGAATTATTGAAACAACCTTTGCCAAAAAATCGCCACCAAATTGTCAATTACCCTTCTTATCCAGAATTCCGTCCTCTACCGCCCCACAGATTGAGTGAATTATGGCAATGTGCTTTTCCTGAACTTGCGCGGTGTCCTGGGAATCAATAACTATTGAGTGATCGCAATTCCCTAAAGCCTTTCCGCCGTCACTTCCAAGCAGGCCAATCGTAACCAGCCCAAGCTCCCTGGCCCTCTTCAGCGCCCTGACCACGTTCTCTGAGTTTCCGCTCGTGGAAATTCCAATAAGCACGTCTCCCTTACGCCCAAACGCCTCAACCTGCCTCTCAAACACCTCAGCAAAGCCGTCATCATTGCCAACCGCAGTCAAAACCGAAGAATTGGTGGTTAACGCAAGGCAAGGGAGAGCCCTCCTCTCCCTCTTAAAATGCCCGACAAGCTCAGCGGAAAGATGCTGGGCGTCCGCCGCAGAGCCACCGTTACCGCAAACCAAAACCTTGCCACCGGCCTCAAAGCAAGTTACCAAAAGCTTTGCGCAGTCATCTGGGTTGGCTATAGGTCATCAACTCGCCTTAGCTTCTCAATAATCGGCTTCTCCGAATCAAAGACCTTTTTGGTGTAGCCGCCCAAATACATTGGAGCCTTTTTTACAACCTTGCAAATTATCTCAAGGCCTCTTTTCTCAAGGCTTGCCGCCTGGTCTGACCCATACATTGCCCTGTCAAGAGTTATGTGCCTTTCAAGAACGCACGCACCAAGGGCAGCAGCCATTATGGTTGGATGAACCCCTGGCTCGTGCCCGGAATAACCAATTGGGCAGTTGAAGTGCTTTCTGAAGGAAGTTATTACGTTTAGGTCATGCTCGTCTTCCGCAGTGGGATAAGTTGAAGTGCAATGCAAAATCACAAGATTCTCCTCGCCCAAAAAGTCAACTGCGGCATTAATCTGTTCCATTGAACTCATTCCGGTTGACAGAATCACCGGCTTGCCAATTTCCTTAATTTTTTGCAGCATTTTTTTATCGGTTAAGCAAGCAGAAGCGATTTTATAACACGGAACGTCAAGTTTTTCCAAAAAATCAACGCTTTGAACATCCCACGGAGAAGCAAACCAGATAATTCCCTTCTCCTTGCAGTAACGGTCTATTTCCTTGTATTCATCAAGCCCGAATTCAAGCCCGCGCTTTAAATCGCCGTTCTTTGTGCCAAAAGGTGACTCTCTTTCCTTTGCCAAGGCCTCCTTTGAATAAACTACATCTATTGTCCGCTTTTGAAACTTTACCGTGTCACAGCCGGCATCAACAGCCACGTCAATCAGTTTCTTGCAAGTTTCAAGGTCTCCGTTGTGATTAATTCCAACCTCGGCAATCACAAAAACAGGCTGGTCATGCCCAATCAACTTGTTACCAATCTTAACGGGCTTTGGCTTTTTGTTCTCAAGTGAATTATTTTCATACATCTGCCAGGCCTGAGAAAGGGCCTGGGCCTTGCTGTTTACACCGCCACTGTTCTTTACAAAATCAGAAATTCTTTTATCCAACTCATTTGGAATTGTTATTGATTCATATCCTTCTTTTGGCATAGCAATCACACTCCAAAGCGTATTTTATAATATTATTACGGTACCAATTACCTTTAATAGCTTATCTAACCATAAATGTACTAGAATATGTTGGGAATAAAGGTAAAAAGTACGGTACGCTGATTGGTGTGAACAAAGAGGATTTCAAAAAAATTAAGGCCCTTTTTCTGGACTTTGACGGTGTTCTAACAGATGATCGCGTGGTGACTGACGAGAACGAAAAGGAAGCTGTTTTCTGCAGCCGCTCTGACGGGCTTGGAATTGAAAATCTCAGAAAAGCCGGGGTTTACGTGGCGGTTATCTCAAAGGAAAAAAATCCTGTCGTGGCCGCAAGATGCAAAAAGCTGCAAATTGACTGCCTGCAAGCAATTGACAACAAGCTTCCTGCGTTCAAGGAACAGCTGGAGAAAAGAAAGCTCTCAAGAGAGGAAACCGCCTTTGTTGGGAACGATGTAACAGACATTGAGTGCATTAAGGAAGCTGGAATTGGAATTGCAGTAAACGACGCAAACCCCTTAGCAGCAAAAGAAGCTGATTTTGTAACCTCCAAAAAGGGAGGCCGTGGCGCGGTAAGGGAGATAGCGGATTTAATTCTAGCCAACCAGGAAGAGAATTAAGCAACTAAGCTGTCTTCTTATTCTCAAATTCAACCTTAAGGTGCGGGGGGTAGGGAACTATTTTGTCCTTCCCAAAAAAGAAATCATAAAATATCTTTCCGTCTTCCTTCCTGGCCTCGTGGAAGTTTCTCTTCTCAAACAATGGCCTCAACCGCCAGTTTGCCTCAGTCTCCTTAATGTAACCGGTTAGCTTCTTCACGCCCTGGCCGCTAGCGTAATTCAGAACAGCCACAAGCATTGCCCCGCCGATTCCTCGGCCCAAGGTTCTGCAGGAAACCGCAAGGTCACGGATAAAAAACCCGTCTTCCTGCGGCTCAAGAATTGCCTCGGCAATAATTCCGTACTCTCCAAACTTGTCCTGCAACTCTGAAACAAAAACCTTTACCTTGCCGGCCTTGAACTCCTTGGTTATTTGCTCAAGGGCATATCTGTTTACAGTGGCGTTCAGCTCGTTGGTTCTGTTGAGCAACTGAACAACCCTGTCCAAATCCTCTTCACCGCACTGGCGAACCCGCATTTGAATATTGCATTCCTGTAAAAACTTCTTGTAGTTGCCGGCGCATTTCTCTTCCTTTTGGCGGTCCCGCTGCTGCTTGAGCAGGATGACGCGGTCTTTGTCAATGTTTGTCGCGTTCTCCGGAATAACTCCTTCAACGTTGAGAACGTCGAGCGGGTCGTCAAGCGAAAGAGTGTTAAGGCCTGGCAGAAGATCTTCCACCTCCGCCTTTTGGAATTCGTCGTCGTCAATAAAGAGGGTTTTTTCGGGCGAAACATTGAATTTTTCAATAATTTGGAGAACAGCCTCGCTTTTTTTGCCCCAGCCAATCTTAAAGTCCTTGAAGTACTTCTTTATCTCAAACTGGTCAAGCATTTCCTCCGCATCCTTGAACTCGTTCTTGCTGCAGACCGCGCAGGTTATTCCCCGCTTGTCAAGCTCTTTCAAGGCGGCCTTTGTGCCGGGCTTTAATTCAATTGTTTCCTTGTCCTTGTAGAAAACGGTTCCGTCCCACAGGGTATTGTCAAGGTCCCAGATCACAAGCTCTATTTTCGGCATTAACATCACTCAATAGAGGAATTTAATCCAAACATTCTTTTATAAGATTATGATTTAAAATATAAATAAACAGTTGTGGTTCAAAAGTCGAAGGTGACTTAGATTGGTTGAAATGGTGAGTTTTAAGGAATTGACGGTTGGCGACAGGGGAGAGGTGAAGAAGACAATAACTGAGCAGGACGTTCAGAAGTTTGCGGAAATCTCCCTTGACTCAAACCCAATTCACCTGGAGGAAGGGTTTGCCTCCAAAACAATGTTCAAGGGCAAAATTGTTCACGGAATGCTGACCGCTTCACTGATTAGCGCGGCAGTTGGAACAAAAATGCCCGGCCCTGGAAGCGTTTGGATGAGCCAAACACTGAAGTGGCTTAAGCCGGTTCGCATTGGTGACACGATTACCGCTGTTGCAGAGCTTGTTGAAAAGATTGAGGAAAAAAAGCACGTGATTGTGAAAACAACCTGCCTGAATCAGAATGGCGAGGTTGTTGCCGAGGGCGAGGGCAAGCACAAGATTCTGAACCCGTGAAAAGAGGGAAAAAATGGCCGGCAAACTGAAAGCAGGGTTTATAGGGTATAGAAACTTTGCCCTAAAACTGAAAGAGTTATTTGGGGAAACCAACGCTGTTGGAGAATTTCTATTTTTTCACCCGGACAAAAAGCTTGAGGGTTTAAATTATACTAACAAGTTTGAAGATTTGCTGGGCTGCGATTTCATTGTTATCGCGTCCCCCGATGAAACTCACGGGCAGTACCTTAGGCAACTTAAAGACTTCAAAAAATATATCTTTTGTGAAAAAATTCCGGTTATAACAAAGGAAGATTTTGAATTTTTAAGGGAGAACCCCAATCCAAAACTCTATTTTGACTTTGGGTTTAGAAAAAGTAAACTGTATTCAACTCTGAAAGATTATTCTGAAAAAATATTGCACATTCAGCACAATTGCTGCCATGGCCTTGCCCTCAAAGAAGAGTACAAAAACAACTGGAGAAGTCAGGCTTCAAAAACACCTTTGGGGGTATTCCAACTCAGTGGGATACACTTTTTTGACCTGCTTGTTTTCAGTTTTGGAGAACCAAAGTCTTACAAGACAGCGGCAAGAAACCTTTCCCCCCACGGCGATTCAATTGACAACTTTAACATAAATATTGAATTCCAAAATGGAATAACCGCCGACCTATACTACAGTTATACCGCTCCATTTTGTTTAACTACGGAGATACTTACAAAAGATGAGATTATTAGAGTAGACGATCAAAGTTTTTCCGTGTACGGGCCAAGGGAAACCTTTGACAAGAATGGCAGGTTTGCCCCGCCGAAACTAATCTCTGAAGAAAAAAGTGATTTATACAAAGATTCTTTAAAGGATTCTGTAAATTATTTTATTAAGATTGTTCAAACTAATGGTGTTTTCCAAGAAGCAACCTCAGAAAATAATCTTCTGTCAACCAAATTGTTTCTTGAGATATTAGAGAACAGGAAATAATAGAAGTTGACTAGATAATGGGCCTCAAACAACGCGATTCGCAATATATTGGTTTTCTCAATAAAAAAGAACTTGACCTAACACAGATTAAAGAAAAAATAGCCAATGCTGAGGGCCTTGAAAAAGAACTGCAAAAGAATATTTTAGGTGACTTGGAAAGAATTGTTAGCAACCAGGAAATAGAGTGGATCGCCAACAATGATGAAAGTAAATTAATTGACTACCTTGTTTTCAGATACAAGTTCAAGAACTATCCAAGACAAAGAAAACCAACCCCTTTCCCTTTGCACCTTTTAATTGAACCAACTCCAACCTGCAACATAAAATGCACAATGTGCTTTCAGCAGGACGAATTCTTTAAGGAAAAAGAAAACATTGGAAAAATTGATTTAGATTTTTTCAAAAACCTTATTGACCAGGCAGTGGAAAACAATTGCAAAGCACTGACAATGGCTTCGAGGGGGGAGCCGTTGCTGAACCCCGACCTTGGAGAAATGCTTAACTACTGCAAGGACAAATTTTTGGAACTAAAACTCAATACCAATGCAACCATCTTGAATGAAAAAATGAGCAAAGTTATTCTGGACGCAAGAGTAGACCTTCTTGTTTTCTCAGTTGACGCTGGGTCACCAGAAGAGTACAGCAAGATTCGGAAAGGTGCAAAATTTGAAACTGTTGTGGAAAACATTGAAAGATTCGGCAAGATAAAGAATTCGAAGAAAGAGTACAACAAAACCGTTACTCGGATTTCGGGCATTGACATGGGAACACAGGACAAGGAAAAGTTCCAGGAGTTCTGGAAAAACAAAGTGGATTCACTAAGCATAACAAAGCCAATCCCGCGCGATGCCACTTACAGCAACAAGAAAAGCTTGTCAGAGACCCCCTGCAATTTGCTCTGGGAAAGAATGTATGTTTGGTTTGACGGAAAATGCAATCCCTGCGATTCAGATTACAAAAGCACTCTGCAGATGGGCAATGCAAAAGACACCCCTCTAAAAGAAATTTGGCAGGGGGAAAAATACAACCAACTGAGAGAACTTCATTTAAAGGGAAACCGGTCCGAAAAACAGCCCTGCGACCAATGTTACCAATTCTAAAAAAATTAGGTTACAAGCCCGCCGTTTACGCTTAGAACCTGCCCGGTTATATAACTTGAGTAATCGCTTGCAAGGAAGAAAACCGCACTGGCTATTTCCTCTGGCTTTCCGAATCTATGAAGTGGAATCATTTCAACAAACTTTTTCTGGTACTCTTCTGGAATCTTGTCACTAATCAAGGTGCCACCAACAATTCCAGGGCTTACTGCATTAACCCTTACTCCCTTGGAGGCAACCTCCTTTGCAAGTGCCTTAGTAAACCCAATTACCCCGGCCTTGGCCGCGCTATAGCTTACCTGGCCAAAGAAACCTGTCTCCCCGCTTGCGGAGGCAATGTTCACAATGTTCCCAGAACCCTGCTCTAGCATTATCTTTAGCACGGGGTGAACGGTATTGAACAAACTGTCCAGGTCAGTGGCCATTATTTTGTCCCACTCCTCCTTTGTGGAGTTTTTGAAGGTCTTGTCAATGGTTATTGCCGCATTGTTTACAAGAATGTCAACTGAGCCAAACTCTTTCTTAACCTGCTCAACCATCTTGGCGCACTGTTCAGTGTTGCCTACATCTGCCTTTACAGCAATGGCCTTTGCTCCCTTGGCCTCAATCTCCTTAACAACTGCCTCGGCCTTTTCCCTGTTCTCAAAATAGTTCACGGCAACCTTTGCCCCGTGCACTGCAAGAACCAATGCAATTGCCTTTCCAATGCCGCGGCTGGCGCCGGTGACAATTGCGGTTTTCCCCTCAAGTTGTTTCTCCACCAAATTCACCTAAAAAAATCAACCATAAAAGTCTTTAAAAACAGGCGCTAAGTGCAGGCCCCAAATCCCTCATAAATTGTTTTTCCCTCAGCTGCCAAATCACGCAAAGCGTCGGCCATGCACTTTATTCCGTAAATCCTAATCACTGCCTCGCCAATCCTGCCCTTCTTCAAACAGCCCCTCTCTTCCAAGATTCCCTCAAACCAGTTGGCAATCTTGGGGTGCCAGTCAACCCTAATTGAATCAAGCGATTTGTCGTGCTCCCTTAACAACACCTTGCGACTCTTTCCCTGCCTATCAATTACAACAAACTCCTTGAGGCCGTCCTTGTAAACCTTCACAGGAAACTTATCGCCCAACTCGTCCTCAACAAGGTAGTTGCAGGTAAGGCTTCTGTGAAGCGGGCTTCCCAGACAAACAACCTTTCCCCCCTTCTTCATTGCCTTAAAGTAAGGGGAATTCTTGGAGAAAGGAGTCTTGTCCAAAAGGTGGCCAGCAGTGAGGGCTTCAGCATCCTTCCCAACGCAGGCCACGCTGTGGGTAGGGCTCAAGCTCCTCTTTGCCTGCGGCAGCCTCCAGAAAACGTCTGTAATCTTTCCAAGCGCGCTCGGGGTTTTCCCTGCATCAAAGGTCTTCCCGTCAGGCAAAGGCCCGAAGGAGGGCATGCAAACATTTCCCTTCTCTCCAACAACCTCAATCAAAGCGTCAATCACTTCCATTGGGCCGCGCTTGACAAATCCAAATGAACTGAAGGAAGAGTGCACAAAAATCATGTCACCCTCGCCAATTCCCATCTCCCTTAGGCCCTTAACAATATCCCGCTTTGAAATCACAACACCTTCCGCCCTCTTTCGGAAGGTCCAGACGCGCAGTGGAAGCCTTGCCAGCTTCTTCAAAGCACTCTTCAAGGGAGCGGGTAAAATCTG
>JAFCCZ010000029.1 GCA_017609945.1 Candidatus Iainarchaeum sp. | reverse complement strand
ATTGAAAACTACCAGACCAAGAACGGCACAATTGAGGTGCCAAAGGCCCTGCGCCCCTACATGAACGGCCTTGCGGAGATCCCGTCAAAGAAGCGGAAGTAATGCTTTAAATACTTAATTAAACCCATTTTTTATGCCCCGTTAATTTTTGTTCGCATTTGCAACATCACAAGTGGGCCCGTAGCTCAGTCTGGTAGAGCGCCCGGCTCTTAACCGGTAGGTCGAGGGTTCGACTCCCTTCGGGCTCGCTTAGAACTTTTTTGGAGCGGAAATCTAACGATTTCCTTCCAAAAAGTTCGCAAAAAACGAAAAAAAAGGAAAGAAAGAAAAAGAAGGAAGAAAGTAAAGTAGTTGTTACCAGGGCCCGTAGCTCAGCCTGGTAGAGCAATGGCCTTTTAAGGTGGCTTAAGCTAGTTAAGTTTGGTCGCTGAAAAGAGCCATGTGTCCAGGGTTCGAATCCCTGCGGGCTCGCTTAGAACTTTTTCGGAGCGCTCGCACCCTGTTGGGCGCAAGCAAGCTCGCTTCCAAAAAGTTCACAAAAAGGAAAATATTGGTGGAAATTCTTCCGAAGAAAAATTCAGTGGAAATGCACTCTCCTTGGAAAGAGGTTTAAATGCGAAAACACTTTTTTTGTTAATGCGCAGATTGAATAAAGATATAATTAGTAAAATTTGTTTATTGCGAAAAAAAGGACGCGGCTTCAAAACCATTGCTAAACAATTGAATCTTAGTCCGGCAACAATTCACAAATATGCCAAGGAAATAAAACTATCTAAAAGTGCTAAATATAAATTGATTAAAAGTCAGCGGAAACGACAAGAAGCCTTCAGACAAAGCTTTGCGCAGGAAAAAGATATTAACGAACCCGAATTAGACGAACAGCTTGCGAACATTTTGGGGCATCTTTTCTTTGATGGGAGCGTCCCAAAAGAACATAATGGAAAATACTTGTTGAATTATACAAACTCTTCACTGGAAGCCATTAGTAATTTCGTAAATAGCGTAGAGAATGCATTCCAAATTAAGCCCCAGAAAATACAAAAAACAAAAGGTAAGAATGTTGATTGGTATGAGGTGTGTTTTTCTTCCAAGAAAGCTTGGCAGTTTGTTAGAACTTTTTCTAAGTCTTTTAGTACAAAAGAGAACGTAGGAATTCCAAAGCAAATTTTTGATGCGCAGGAATCAGTTAAATGTGCTTTCTTAAGAGCCTTTTGGGACGATGAAGGAACGATAGGGTATATCGGCTATTTAACCGGGGCATCAAAAAGTGAAAAAATGATTATTGATTTGGTTAAGATGCATTGTTCTTTGGGTTTAAATTGCACTAAAACTAGCAGTAAAAAAGTTGTAGTGCACACAATCAGAATTAGAAAAGAACTCAAAAATTTTATGCTTTTTTCGAAGAAGGTTGGGTTTGGGTATGGCAGGGTTATAAGGGGACATAACTTAGGTAGATTTAAAAAAGATGTTCTACAAGATATTATCAATAGTAGCAGTTAAACTGGGGCCGTAGCTCAGTCTGGGAGAGCATACGATAGAATTAAGTCTATTCAGTCTTTTGATGATTTGTTCTATGTGCAGCTGAAGTTTCCAGCTGAGCAGCAACCGTAATGAGGGAAATTCCACGGGTAGTGTCGCGGGTTCAAATCCCGCCGGCCCCAATTTAAGTGATTTTCATGGCGGAAGAAAAGAAGGAAGCAGTAAAGATCGGAATTTGCATTCCCCTGTACAACCAGGTTCCAAGCGTTTTCTTTAAGACATTTATCAACTTATTTATTGATTTGGCGCAAAAGCACCCGTTAAAGCTTTTCAACGTTGACTCAACCGCGGTTGATGTTGCAAGAAACGTTCTTGTTGAGAATTTCCTAAAGAGCGATTGTTCTCACCTGCTTTTCCTTGACTCTGATATGGTTTTGCCGCAGAACCTTGCTGACGTTCTCTTGAAGCACGACAAGGACATGGTATCCGCTTTATACGTTTTGAGAAAGGCATTTAGGGCCTGCTATCGCTTTAAGCAGGCGGACGGCCATTACAAGGCACCTGAGAAGATTGAGCCAAACAAGCTCATTGAGATTGACGCCGTTGGGCTCGGAGCCTGCCTTATCAAGCGCGAGGTTATTGAAAAGGTAAGCAAGGAGAACGAGGGCAAGCCATTGTTCAAGATGGATTATCGCAACAGGACAGAGATTTTTGGAGAGGACGTGTTCTTCTGCGAGCTCGTGAAAAAGGCCGGTTTCAAGATTTTTGTTGACACCTCTGTGTTGGCAGGGCACTTTGGCGGAATAATTCCCGAATCCAGCTTTAAGGGCCTTGTTTACTAAAGATTTTAATTCTTTTTATCCCCTATTCTACCTATGGGAAGAAAATTTGCCGCATTGCTCTGCGTTTCGCTTCTTATTCTGTCAACTAACGTGCTTTCTTTGGACGCGCCAGTAGTTTCAAGCCCAAGCCACCCTGACCCCGATAGCTGGTATAAGGGGAATGTGATGATGGACTGGAATGCGGTTGACGATGCAACTGGCTACTATTTTGTGAAGGGTCAGAATCCTGACACCGAGCCCTCGCTTGAAGACGATTTTACGGACCTGCTTTCAAAAAGGTTTGCCTTTGGAAGGGACGGCACGTACTATTTTCACGTAAGGGCCGTTAACGGAACAACCCTTGGCCCGGTGTCTCACTACAAGCTGCAGGTTGACATTACCAGGCCAAGCTGGGACGAGCGCGAAATTCTTAAGGCAACGGCAAACAGCGAGGGAAACATTGACCTTTCCTGGATTGAACCGACTGATAACACGTCAGGCGTTGACCATTACCGCATTCACAGAAGCAGGTTTTTTGATTTTACTTTCAGGGAGGCCACAAAGAGGTATGCCCCGATTTACGGGACAAGCTACACAGACACAAACAATATGGAGGAAAACTCAACCTTTTTCTATTTGCTTGTTGCGATTGACAAAGCGGGAAACCAGAGCAGTATGAGCAACAGGGCATCTGCAACAACCAGTGTATTCTGCAACCTTAGCATTTCGCTTGGCGCGGAGCTTTCAGAAGACGAGCAGAAGTTATTGGTTTCGATCACTTCTGACGGAAACGTTTTTGGCGCAACCCTAACAGCAACGCTCCCTGATGGAACAGAGCACGAATTCTTTGCGGGAAAGAGCAACTTTTCAGACTATTCCGGCGAGCTTGACCTAACCACAGTAAATGAGGGAGTAATAAAGCTTGATCTTGATGCAAGGGAGCGTTTGGGAGACGATTGCTCGCAGGACATAGAGTTTATTTACGATGTTACCGATCCAACCGGGGAAATAATTTCTCCGGAGCTGAACGAAACCATTTCAGAGGAGGTAACTGCAGAGGTAAAGGCGTTTGACAATGGGGGCTACAAGAGCGGAATTTCCTCTGTTGAGTTCTTTGTGAGGACAGATGACTGGGAGTCGCTTGGCGAGATGTCTGCAGGGGAGGGCAATGTTTACAGTATTGACTGGAATACCTTTAATTATAGCAATGGAAGGCACCAGCTTAAGGTAGTTGTAAAGGACCTTGCCGGCAACACTGTTGAGGCGTCAGGCGGCGCAATTTTGTTGAACACCCTTTATCAGGAGGGAGACGCCAATTCGGCGATTTCCCAGGCAGCAGAGGCAGGGGAGGCGGCAATAGATTTCATAAATTCCTTAAAGAAGAGAAACATTCTTTCAGACTCTCTTTCAGCAAGGCTTACCGAGGCAGACAGCAACCTTTCAAGGGCCGAAGAGCTTTATGATGAGGGTGGCAATGCGTATACCGATTCAAGGCAGTTTGCGTTCAAGGCAAAGGATCTCTTTGAATCAATTGAGGACATCCTTGTAATTGAGGATTATGGCTCTTCCGAGTTTGTTTACAACGCAGAGCAGGTTTCAATTCTTCTAAATGCCTCTTCCTTGGATCATGCGCTTGTTCAGAATGCGATAACCACAATTAAGGCAGCTTCACCACTGAGATCTCTTGAGCTCGTCAAAGTTTCGGACGAAAACACGATAACTTTCAGGGCAAGCATTGTTGTGCGCTTTACTTTCCCGCTACAGTTCCTTTTGGACAACAACGTTGAGTCTGCAAAGCTTATCGAGTTTGTTCCAAAGGAGTTTGCTTCAGATGCTTCAGACCTTTTCAGTTTTTACGAGTTTGAGGTAACGCAGGCTGACCCAATAATTGAATTTAGCCTTGACAGGAACGGGATTTCTTCCGGCGAGGTTTCCTACGGCCTGAACAGGGATTTGACACAGGAGGAGGCGGACGCCTTGACTGCGAACAATGTTGTGAACAAGTATCCTGTCCCGCCGGTGTTTTTGAGCGGGACTTCTGCGACTCCCCCCTCCGGCTTTGATATCCTAGGCCTTGACCTTGCCGGCCTTGGCTCGCTACAGGATATTGCGGTAATTGCGGTTGGCATTATTGTTGTTCTTGTCATCATTGTTCTGGCGGTGTTTGTGTTCATTCAGTATAGGAAGAAAAAGCCGTCGCAGACGCGCGATCTCAGCGTCTTCAAGTAGCTTTTGAAAGCGCTTTTTTAACTATTTTGCATTAAGTGGTTGCTATGGCTGACGAGATTTTTTGGGCTGAGAAGGTTGTAGACGAGATTACAAAAAAACCGCGAAAGGAATATGTTTGCGAGGGGGGCTGGAGTCCAAGCGGTTACTTTCACATAGGAAATGCCAGGCCAGAAATTTTTACGCCGCATGCGATTTACCTTGTTTTGAAGAAACGCGGATTTAAGGCAAAGCAGGTTATGGTGGTCGATGACTTCGACCCAATTGATAAGATTCCGGCAGGAATACCTGTTCCAAAGGGCACGGAAAAAGAGTTTATTGGCGTGCCGTACAAGCTTGCCAAGTCTCCATTTGAAGGATACAAAAACTGGGCCGACTATTTTACTTCACAAATAACCGATGTGATTGACGAGTTTGGGGTTGATGTAAAGTTTATTTCTTCTTTTGAGAGCTATAAGAGTGGTGAGAGGAATGAGTTAATTAAATTCTCGCTTGAGCATTCCAAAGAAATCACCGAAACATGGAATAGGGTGGCTGGGGCAGACAAGTCCGATAGCTTCTTGCCGGTTACGGTTCTTTGCGAGGAATGTGGTAAAATAATGTTTACTGAGGCGCTTTCTTGGGACGGAAAGAAAGTTTCTTACAAATGCAAGTCATGCGGGTTTGAAGGCAGTGTTTCGCCATTCGATGGGAAAGCAAAGCTTCACTGGCGTGTTCACTGGGTTGCGAACTGGATTTTAAACAGCGTTGTGTTTGAATCTGGTGGTAAAGACCATTTCAGCAAAGGCGGAAGCGTTGATGTTGGGCAGGCCCTAATAAGGGATGTTTTTGGAAAAGACCCACCCTATATGATTCCCACCGAGTTCTTGAACCTCAAGGGCACAAAAATGTCTGGTTCTGTTGGAAACGTTTTCGGCTTAAAGCAATGGCTTGAGGTTGCGCCACCGGATCTTTTTCGCTTCATGTTTTTTTCTTACAAACCAAACAGCGCAATCGATTTTAGCTTAAACGACAACTCCTTTATCCTTTTGAATGAAAGGTTTGAGAGGGCCGAGAGAATTTATTACGGTGAAGAAAAGGCCGAAAATGAAAGAATTGAAGCAAAGGCAAAAAACGCTTACTCGTTGTCCCGAATGGGCGGGCTTTCTAAGAAAATGCCTTTGCAGGTTCCGTATTCTTTTGCCGTGCAACTAACCCAGCTGGTTGACCCTGAAAAAAGATTCAATGAAATTACCAAGTTGCTTAAGCAGACAGGGCATATTAAACAAAAGCTTTCGAAGGATGAGGAAGAAAGGCTAACTAGTTTGCTTTCTTTTGCAAGAACCTGGGTTGAAAAATATGCACCCGAGGACTTTAAGCTTTCCTTCCTTGAGAGCCTGTCCGCCGATGAACTTTCCAGAATGGACAAGGACGCAAAGAAATTGCTTCCTGCAATCGCCGCAAGCCTGTCCAAAGAGCATTCTGCCGACGCAATTCAGCAGGCTATTTTCAACACCGCCAAGGAAAACAGTGTCGCGCCGAAGCAGGTTTTTAGGGCAATTTATCTCGCCTTAACCGGAAAGGAGTCAGGGCCGAGGGCCGGGCTGCTGGTTCTTGCGCTTGGAAAGGAAAAATGCGTTAAGAGGCTGAAGGAAGTTTCTTAGGCTTCGGCGTACTCTTCTTCAATCTTGTGGACCGTCATTCCCTTGTTTGTTATTTCTATTGGGTGCAGGTCCTCGCTGTGGTGAGTGGCTCTCATTTTTCTTATGTGCAGTGTCCTGTTGCTTTGTGTGCCCACTCCCATGTAGTGCAGCACTATCACTCCATCAACTACATATTCTTCCACCCCATACTTCCCGTACTTTGCGTTGCCCTCATTCACTTCGCTTGTCATTAGTGCGGTTACTCCGCTTCTCATTAGCATGTAACTTAGCTTCAGCACGGCTTTTCTTACCTCATTGGAGCTCTCAAAGTTAAAGCCCAGTGCAGGTATGCTGTCAATTACTGCTCTCTTGGCGCCGATTCTTTTTATGACTCTCATTACTTCAAGTAGCAGCTTGTCAACGTCAAACCCTGTTACAGGGAGGGAAAATTCCTCTTCCGATGGCATGCCAAGCTTTGCAATCGTGCCGTCTACCAGTTGCAGCATGTTTTGCTCTTCAAGCTTTTTCAGGTCCCATCCAAACCTTATAACATCTTCCCTTATCAGGGCTGGCCTTTCGTCAAGCGTAACATATACTCCCGGTTCGCCGTACTCTTTTGCGCCGTTGTATATATACTGCATGCAGAATATTGTTTTTCCGGTTCCGCATCCGCCGCTTACCAAAATACTTCTTCCCTCCGGGAAGCCCCCTTCAAGCAGCGAGTCTAATCCAATTACTCCGGTTTTGACTCTATTCATTCTAAATCGCCTTGTATTACTTAAATCGTTCCCATTAATATATGTTTTGCTCTTGCCCTAAGTCCTTTCAACACTTAGTACAAATGGCAATGACGAAATGCTGGTCATGGCCGCATCCAACTGTTTTTTGCCCTTTATTTTAACGTTGAAGAGACAAGTTGTAACCTTGTTTTTGTCTGTTTTTGCGTTGGTTGAGTTTATTTCTATTTTGTTTGAAGAGAACGCCTTAAGAATTTCAGGAATCAGGGAACTGTTTTCTCTTGCAACAACCTTTAGCTCAACAGAGTAGTCCTTTCCTGCGTCTGCCCAGGTAACAAGTATTGCTTTGTTTATTCCCATGCTCTTGACGTTGCTGCAGTTTTTCCTGTGGACAGAAATCTTTCTTTTCGTTGTTCTGTACCCGACAATTTCGTCCCCGGGAAGTGGCCTGCAGCAGTTGGCCATTCTTATCGTCATGTCGGTTGTCTTTTTTGAGGTTTCCCGATAGCCCTTTTTGATTGCCGTGTCCTTTATTCCAAGCGTTTGCTTTATCTTGCTTTTTGCCTTGTCGGTTTTTACAAACCCAAGCCACGGCCTCTTAACCTGCAGCTTGTTTGCGGTAAGTATTTCAACAGTGTCATCGTTTTCCAAAGCGTGACTAAGTTGCACAACTTTTCCGTTAACTTTTGCTCCCCTTGCTCTTTTCCCTATATCTGAGTGTATTGCGAACGCAAAGTCTATCGGAGTTGAGTCCTCTTTGAGTATAACAACCTGCCCCCTTGGGGTGAAAACGAAGATGCGCTCTTCGCCAGAGCTTGTCTTTAGGCTTTGCCTTAGCTCAATATCCCTTCTCGTTGAATGCCATTCCATCAACTGCTTGATTATTGAGAGCTTTCTGTCAAAGTACTTGTCATGCGTGTGTTCCTTGTACTGCCAGTGCGCCGCCAACCCTACTTCGTCATCCCAGTGCATTTGCCAGGTTCTAATTTGCACTTCAACCGGCAAGTCGTTGAACAAAATAGCCATATGGATGCTTTTGTAGCCATTTTCCTTTGGTTCTGCTATGTAGTCCCTGAATTTATGATTCAGGTCATCAAAATTTGAGTTTATTGCTCCAAGCGCCTTGTAGCAGTCTTCTGCCGAATCACAAATTATTCTTATCCCAAGAAGGTCGTAAATTTCACTGAATGGCTTTTTCTCCATTTTTTGGAAAATGCTGTAGAAATTTTTTACCCTCCCAAAAACGAATGTATTAATTCCTGCTTCCTGAACCAGGCCTGAAAGCTTTTCCTCAACCACTCTAAGGCGCTTCTCGCGCTCTTTCCTGGTTTCTCCCACAAGGTCTTTTACCGCAAGATAATCCGGGAGCCTAAGCCGCTTAAACGCCATGTCCTCCACTTGCCACTCAAACTCGTTCAATCCAAGCTTGTGGCAGATTGGGGCGTAGACGTTTAAGGCCATCAATGCTTTGCGGTCCACAAGTTCCTTTTCCGGCCAGTCGTTTTCCATTAAGTGGTCAATTGTGGCTGCAACCCTTATGAAAATGCTTCTAATGTCTTTGGCCGAGGCAAGCACAATTTTTGAGAGGAGATCCCAATCAACCTTGTTGACATTTTTTTCCTCTATATTTATTTCTTTTTGAACCTGTTCAACAAGGCCAGCTATTTCTCCACCGAATAACTTTTCAAGTTCCTGCATATCAACCTTTTTTGAAGCAGGGGTATCGTGCAAAAGAGCCGCCGCAAGGGTTTCCTCATCCTGCACAACTTTTGAAATTATTCTTGCAACATTGAGCAGGTGCTGGATTCTTTTTCTCCCGCCTGCGAAAGCGTCATCGCCGTGCACATGCGCTGCAAACTCGTACGCTTTCTTTACAATCCCAAATTGCCCACTTGGATTTTTTTCCCTCAACTCGCTGCTGAGTTCTTTGAAAGTGGTTTCAGTTGCCTGCATATTGCCCCCGATAAATCTCTACTCTGAAACATTTAAATAGCCTTTTTTTGCCGGACAGTTTTCGCGGTTAGCCCAGCAGACCAGCCGCTTTCTGCGGTTAGCTTAATAATCTTTTTCTTCTTTAAAGCAAACAGAGAACTCTAAATAAGGGGATTTGATGAAAGTAAGCACTCCAATTCTGTTCATTAACTTTAAGACTTACGAGCAGGCAACGGCCAAGAAAGCAGTTGCCCTTGCTAAAGTGGCTGAGGAGGCCAGCAAGGAAACAGGGGTTTCGGTTGCTTTGGTTGTGCAGGCCGTTGATTTGAGGCTTGTGGCAGAATCTGTTTCCTTGCCAGTCTTTGCACAGCACATTGACCCTGTTGGTTTTGGTTCCAACACCGGGCACATTTTGCCAGAGGCAGTGAAGGAAGCTGGCGCTGTTGGAACGGTTTTAAGTCATGCCGAAAACAAGCGGGACAACGGGTTTATTGAGGCGGCAATTGTTAGGGCAAGGGAACAGGGCTTTACTGTAATGGTTTGCGCTGAAGACCTTGAGAGGGCAAAGCAGATTGTCGGAATGCAGAGCAAGCCTGACTTTATTGCGGTTGAGCCCCCTGAATTGATTGGCGGGGATGTAAGCGTTAGCAGTGCCCGCCCGGAGCTCATAACAGATTCAGTTAAGGTGGTGAAGGAAATTGCTCCGGAGATTGGCGTGATTACCGGCGCCGGGGTAAAGAGCGAGGCCGATGCAAGGAAGGCGGTTGAGCTGGGAACTGCCGGGCTGTTTGTTGCGAGCGGGATTATTAAGGCCGAAGACCCAAAGCAGGCAATTATTGGGCTCTTAAAGGGCCTTAAGAAATAGGTTGGTGAATTTATGGGCAGGAAAATTCAAATGAGCAAGCTTCCCGAAGTTGACGAGATCGACCGCGCCAAAATAGAGGCCTCTCTCACGAAATCCTATGACAGACTTCAGAAGCTCTTGAACAACGATATTTTTCTGAAGGCGCATTTTAAGGACTTTCAGAGGGCTGGTTCAAGAAAAAACCATTCAGTGCAATTGCATCTCTCCCTTCCAGGAATAGAGCTTTCGTCAAGTGCCACAGACTGGAACCTTATAACTGCGTTGCAGGAGGCTCTTGGTAAAATTGAGAGGGAAGCTGAAAAGAGAACCTCGCAGTAAAAGGCTATTTCCTTTTTCTAGCGGGCTTTTTCTTTTTTGAGGCAGATTTGCGCTTTGGTTTTGCCCTTTTTTTCTTGGCTTTCCTGGGCGCTTTTTTTGGCTTTTTTGGCTTCTTTTTTGGTTTTTTTGCCTGTTTTTTGCCCTTTTTCTTCTTTGGTGCCGGCTTTTTTGCCCTTTTAGGTTTTGCCCCATGTGGTCTCTTTTTAGTTTTGCCCTTTTTGCCAGTTTTCTTCTTTTTGCCCTTTGCCGCCTTTTTTTGCCTGCCTGCGTTGGCCTGATTTCTCCTTCTTTTGGCAGGTTTTGCCTTTACAAGGGTTGGCAGGAAGAACTCAAATTCGTTCTGCGGCTCGTCCCTGAGTTCGCGCCTCATTTCCTCAATTATGTCCT
>JAFCCZ010000028.1 GCA_017609945.1 Candidatus Iainarchaeum sp. | reverse complement strand
AGTTTCCTTTGCGTTTGGCATATTAAAATCAACCGTTTTTTAAATAATATAAAGAGGCACTTAACTATTTAAAGGCTTTATAATTCAGGGCAGGAATTTGAAGAAAAAGTGGCGTGATTGTTACCTGAGTTAGAGTTCCAAGGAACTCCTTTCAGTTGCCAGACGGCAACAACTCAAGCCCCCAACCACACCGGGTAGTATACTGCATTTGATGAATAAAAGAGTTGGCTTTTAAAAAAGTGAACGGTTTTTTGGCCAGGACTTAGGTTTTTTAACCGGTTATTTGGTTGAACAAATTCAGGTAGGCTTTGCCGATTTTGTTCCATTGCCAGGACCTGCTGTATGCATATGCATTGGATTCAATTTTTCTCCTTGTTGCAGGGTCCTCAATCAGCATGTTTACTTTGTTTGCGATATCTTTCGGGGCCTTGTACTTTACAAAAACGCCTCTGCTATCTCTTAGTGCGTCCTGCGCGTAAAGGTATGGTGTTGAAATGCATGCCTTGCCTGCCCCAATTGCATATGCAAGTGTCCCGCTGCTTATTTGCTGCGGGTCATAGTAGGGTGTTATGTAAATGTCTGTTGCCTCAAGGTATGTGCAGAGCTCGTTTAGTGGCAGGAACTTGTTGTAGAACCTCACGTTCTTCCGCGGCCCAAGCTTTTTAACGATGCCAGTAAGCTTTTGCCTGTAGGTTTCCCCCTCATGCTTTCTTACAACAGGGTGCGTTTCCCCGATTGCTATATACAATGCCTCTGGGTGCTTTTCAACTATGTGTGACATGGCCCTTATCACATACTGCAGCCCTTTTCTCTTGCTCATGAGCCCAAAGGTACTTATCACTGTCCGCCCCTCCAGCCCAAGTGTTTTCTTGGCACTTTCCTGGTTTCTGAAGGGAATGTTTGGGACACCGTGCGGAATTGGAACAATTTTGCTTTCCTCAATTCCGTACTTTTCCTGCAGTATATCCTTTCCAAATCCGCTTATCACAATAACCTTTTCGCTGTTTTCACAGATTCTTTTCACAATGTGCACTCTGCGCTTTTCGGGCACTGGGTCTCCGGGAAGAACAGAGTGAAAGGTTGTGACAACCGGCTTTTCCAGCTCGTCGAGAAATGGGAGGATGTATGCTCCAAGGTCCCCGCCAAAGATTCCGAATTCGTGCTGAATGCAGACGGCTTTTATTTTTTTATTTTTGTTGATGTACTCCGCAGCCTCAATATACGTTTCAAGCTCGTCCTCGTCAATCTGCAGGTTCACAATGCTTGGATAGTTGTATGTTGAGCAGCTGTTGTCGTTCATTGCGGCTACCCTGCAGCTGAAGCTTTCCCCGGCTGCCTTCTGGACGCAGTTCACCAAATCGGTTGAGAAGGTGGCGATGCCGCACTCTCTCGGCGGGAATGTTCCCAGGAACTGAATTAATCTTTCTGACATAAGTGTAATTTAGCGGTGCTAATTTTTTTCATGTATTTTTTCCAGATCCGCTGTTGGCCCTTTAGTTTTTTTGCAATCCGTTGTTTTTTCCTCGTTTTCAGATAATTCTTATTTAAAAAACATTTTAATCCTTATCTATTTCAATGATCACCGTCGCTCTAACAGGAAACATCGCTTCCGGCAAGAGCACCTTGCTCAAATTCTTCAAGAGCAGGGGGATCGCAACAGTTGACGCAGACCAAATAGTCGACTCTTTGTACAGGCGGCCGGGGGTGCAGGAAAATATTTCTTCCCTGTTTGGAACCTTTGACAGGAAGGAAATCGCTTCCATGGCTTTTTCTTTCCCACAGAAGAGAAAGGCCCTTGAGGAACTTCTTCACCCGCTGGTTGTGGCCGAAATAAGGAAGATTTTCTCAAAGCTTGCGGCAGAAGACCAGAAACTTGTGGTTGTTGAGGTCCCTCTCCTGTTTGAGGCAGGCCTTTCAGGAATGTTTGACAGGGTTATTGTGGTGCACGCAAAGCGTGAAAAGCAGGTTGAAAGGCTGGCAGCGCATGGTCTTAGCAGGGAGCAGGCGCTTGCAAGGATTGATTCACAGCTTCCGAGTGATGAAAAGGTTAAAAAAGCCGATTTTGCAATAGATAATAATGGCAGTATTGAGGCTGCACTGAGGCAGGCTGAAAAAATTCTTCGTGAGTTAAATGGGTAAGCGAATTGCAATCTATCCCGGAACATTTGACCCGATTACCTTGGGCCACTTGGATGTGGTTGAGCGGGGCACAAAGCTTTTTGACAGGATTATTGTTGCCGTCACAACAAACCAGAAGAAGAAGCCGTTGTTTTCCTTAAGGGAAAGGCTTGCCCTTGCAAGGGAGGCATTTAAAAAATACCCGCGTGTAGAGGTTGACTCTTTCAACACCCTTTTGGTTGACTACGCCAAAAAGAAAAGGTGCAGGGTTATTCTGCGGGGATTGCGCGAGCTTTCAGACTTTGAGCGCGAGTTCCAGCACGCTATCGTGAACAGAAAATTGGCCGGAAGCACTGAAACGGTTTTCATTATGACCTCTGCCAAATACTTTTACCTTGACAGCACTGTCGTGAAAGAAATTGCCTCTCTTGGCGGAAAGCTTGACTGCTTTGTCCCGAAGAATGTTGAGGCCGCGCTGAGAAAAAAATTCAAAAAAAGCATTTCTCCCCCCTGAGGCGGCTGATTTTACAGAAACCTTTTTAAAGCAGAAACAGGCTTATATAGTAGAATTGCCTAGCAATTAACATTTACCATTGTTAGGATTTAAATGAAAAACTAAAAGGAGGGAAATGTGATGGATAAGCGAGGACAATCAGCACTTGAGTACCTGATGACTTACGGCTGGGCACTGATTGTGATTGCAATCGTAATCGGTGTACTGATCTTTGTGACCAGCAGCACTGCTGGTGGAGTGATCTGCCAGAGCGGAAGTCCAAATATGATTCTCAAGGAAACATCGTTCAATCCTGGAGCAGCCGGAGTAGGATTCACGTTCCAGAACGCCACAGGCGGAACAGTTACACTTGTTGCAGACTGTGTCGCAACTGCTGGAGTTGACGGAACCTACATTTCAGGTAGTGACGGAGCAGACGAGTGCACCGCAGAAGACGTAACAAATGGCGACACATTTACTGTGACAAACCTTGACGGCGCTGCGACTGGAACAGGAGCGTTTACAGGCGGAACAGCAACTGTGGACTACCAAACCGCTGGCGGACTAAGTGCAAGTGTTACCGTAAATTGTTCGGGAACAATCTAAAACCATTGATTTTCCCTTTCTTTTTCTTTTTTTTAAGTAGCCTAGCGCGAGCTCTCTAAAAAGAGTTCCCCCCTCATAACGAAATAGTTCCAAATGCCTGTTGCACAAGTATTCTTACGATAAAGAACAGGGCAAAGGCTATTGCCAGCATCAGCGGGATGTATTTCACGCCACGCGTTTCCTTTCCACTGCTTATCACGCCAAGCGTTAGCGAGGCAAAAATGCATGTTGTGAACAGCGCAACCATGGCGAACAGCACAACAAATTCCTCTGTTATTGCACTTTCCGAAATTCCTATGAGCCCAAGTACCGGGTTTTTTGCACTGTACTCTGCCATCTGCTCCGGAGTAATATTCAATTCAGCTGTCTGCTCTGACAAAACGCCCACAATATAGCTGCTTATTCCAAACAACGCGGGCGCGCCAAATGCTGCAGAGAAGAAGATTAGCAGTATGTACATTCCAATGCTTGCCTTAATCTCTTCCTTCAGTGCGTTCTCTTCCCTGAGGTCTATGCTCAGTTGGATAAGCAGCCCGGAGATCTGGCCACCGCTCTTTATCCCCTCTGAGATTAGCCACATAGTTCTCTCAAGAACCTTGCTCTTGATTTTTTTCGGGATATTTATTAAGGCTGTTCCAATCCTTTCCCCGCTTACAATCATCTTGCTTGCGTTTTTCAGTTCCACCGACAGCGGCCCAAACTCAGGGCGTGCGCTTACAAACAGGGCCCTTTCAGTTGTAAGCCCTGACTTTATGTTTGAGGCGATGAGCTGCAGCGCGTCCGGCAGTGCTTTTTCCACAAACCGCCCTTTCCCCTCTGCAATGCTGTTAATCCAGAATAATGTTCCGCCTGAAAACAGCGCAAAAACAAGCAAAAAGCTTGGTGCTATTGGAAACCCCAGAAAAATGTAGATGTTTAGGGCCACTGCAGTGCTTAATCCAAGCCCGAACAGCATAACAAACCCCGCGAACTTCTGCGCGCCAACGTCCATTCCCACATATTCAAGCTCTTCGCGTATCCATTTTATAATCTTTTCCGGAAGCAGCGAGGCAATTCTTTCGTAAACCATTTCAAGCACCCATCAGGTTTGGTCTTTTTGATTTAATCATGCCCAGCAGCATAAATTGCGCTACACCCACAAACCCAAGCAATGCCCAAAAAGCCATTTCCCCTATCTCAATTTTTGGAAAGGACCCTAACACAATTAGGAAGGTTGCGCCCAGTGCAGGGATTATTACCCCAATCATCAAGTATATAAGCGAAAATACTCTCAGGCTTCCGCCGTACTTCTGTATCTCAATTTCCTGTTGCCTTGTCATTGAGGAAACGCTTTCATTCAGCACGTCCGCCACGTCTGCCCCTGCCTTGAGGCCGTTTATTATCTGCCAGATTGCTTTTCTAAGGTAGGGGCTTGGGTTCTCAGTTGCGATTTTTTGCAGTGCTGCCTCCTCTGACATTCCTGTGTTTATCTCGTCAACTGCTTTCTTGAACTCTTTGCTGAGCTGCCCAAAGTCCCCGTCAGCTATCATGCTCAGGGAGTCAAAAAGGTTTACCCCGCTTTTTATTTGAACAAGCATTGTTCTGAGCGCATAAAGTATGTTGAGTTCTATGGCCCTAATCTTTTTCTTGGTTTTTATTTTTGGGTACATGGACATTTGAATAAATATCAGGAATGAAATAACCAGGCCAATGGTAATTGCAAGAATGACAGATTCAGGTATGGCCACGCCTGCCACAAGGTGCGTTCTTGTTACAAATTTTGAGAGCAGTGCAGAGCCAAGAACAGCAAATGTCAGAAAGTAGAATGCAAAGTTGAACACCATTATTGCCGAGTACTCTTCAGCGTCGGCATCTATTCCTGCCTGCTGCAGTTCAAGTTCAAGGTATGGGAACCATTTCGAGACCCTGTAACCCAGTCCAATAATGGGGGCGGTAATCCTTTTCATGGCTGGCAGGGGCAGGATTGCAAACGGGACTGTTTCAGGCAATTACTTTTCCCCCAGCACCTTGTTTTGTTTGGCCATCCTTATTACGGAGTCCTTGTCCATGTAGTACTGGGCTATCACCCGCCCAACGTTGTTAACCTTGTGTATCTTTTGCTTTACCATCCATTCAAGTATCCTTTTCTTGTCCCCAATTTCCCTTAGTATTTCGTTCCTGTTAAGGCCGGTATGCAAACTTAGCTCGTCAAACAGCCTGATGCTTTCGTTCTGCTTCGTTATCGCGTCGCTTGCGCCCTTCCACCTGTAAAGAATGTTGGCTTTCACGATTTCCTGGCCTTCTCCTCCCCTTCTTTCAAGAATGTATTCCGCAACCTGCAGTGCCCTTCTCACCCCAAGCCGCCTGTTTCTGAACATTACGACGTTGAGGTGCACTGAATCCAAAAGGCTTGGCGGAATGTTGATTGGTGGATTTATAAGCCGCCTGATTGTTTCCTCTGCCGTGTTTGCGTGCACAGTGGTGTAAACACTGTGGCCTGTGTGCATTGCCTCAAACATTACCTCTGCTTCTTTTCCCCTTCTTACCTCTCCAACCAGTATTCTGTCTGGCCGCATTCTCAGGCTGTTCACCAGCAGGTCAAGCATCCTTATCCCGCCCTTGCCCTCTGGGTTTGGTTCCCTTGTGGTCATCGGGACCCAGTGCAGGTATTCAGGGGCCTGCAGTTCCCTTGTATCCTCAATGCTTATAACGCGGTTGTTTGGCTGGATGAACGGCAGGCATACCCCCAAGATGGTTGTTTTTCCGCTTCCGGTTCCCCCTGAAAAGATTACGTTCAGCTCGTACTCAAAGGCCTCCCAGAGCAATGCCATCATTGCACTTGTTACGGTCTTGTTTTCAATCAAGTCAGTAACGGTCCAGGGCTCTCTCCTGAATCGCCTTATCGTAATTGTGTTTCCCTTGCTTGAGATTGGGAAGAGTGTTGCGTTTGCCCTGTCTCCAGTAATCAGGTGTGCATCAAGCAGTGGGTTAAGCGTTGTAATCTGCTTCCCAACCCTTCTTGCGATAATGCTTGCGTAATTCTGGATGTCGCTCTCGGTTTTTATGAAAACGTTTGTGCGCAGCCATCCATACTTTTTGTGGTAAACGCTTATCGGTTCCCTGCTTTGGTTTACAACTATTTCCTCAAGGTTTCCGTCAGCCAGCAGGAACTCAATCTTCCCCAGGCCAAGCATTTCCTGCATTAGCACTCCAATAAGGACCTTTTTGGTTTCCGGCTTCATGTTCGGAAGCTCCCTTGAGAGAAGCGCTTCGGTTCGCGTGCTGAATTTTTTCTTCATTTCCCCAACAAACTTTGCGTCAAGCATTTTCTCCGTTTCAATGGAGGTTTCTGAAATTAGCGTGTGCTTTAGGTTTTCAAGTAGTGCGGTGGTTCCCGGCCCGTAGTCCGGAAAGTTCAGGAAGTATTCTCTTACAAATGCTTCCTCCCTTTCAATGATGTCTACTTCGGTCTTGACGCCGTCGGTTTCAATGAAGTATGTTTCAACCACGTTTGCTTTTTCAATGTCTTCTGCCACAATTTCACCTTTTCTTCTTATTTTTCTTTTTCTTCCCTTTATAGTTTACGTCAGCAAGCTGCACACCGCCTATCGGCGGGTAAACAATTTTTATCAGCCCGCTCTTGTCAAGAATGTTCCTGCACTCCTTAAACTGCTTTTTGGCCATCTTAAGTTCTTTCCTTGCCTTGCCCTCGCTTACCTTCCCCTTCTCTCGTACATAGCTTAGAACCCTGTCAAAGTCTGTTACAATCCTGTACTTTTTGATTTCCTTTTCAATAGCCTTTATTTCCTTCTTCTTTCTTTCCACCCTCGGGAGCTCAATCCTGCTCGTTTCCGCCGGCTTTTCTTCCGCAAACTTTTTGGCCCTCTTTTCAAGCTCAATTAGGTTTATCAGCTTGTCAAAGTCCTGAATTATGCGGTCCTTGTTAAGGGACTCTCTTTCAGTCCCTGCAGTGGGAATCTTGTACTTCTTCAGCAGTTCGCCGATGTGCTCCTCAATTTCCGCAACTCGCTCGTCGGTTACCTCCGGGGGGGTTCCCCCCTCAAGCACCTTTATTGCTTTTGGGGTTAGTTGCACCGGTTTTTGCACAACTCTTGCCGCCCTGCCCGCCTTTCTCGGCGCACCCTGCCTTGGTTTTTGCCTAGTTGCTCTTGCAGGGGCAACTTGCACTGGCATCCGTGGAATTGCTCTTGCAGGAATCGCTTCCGCTGAGGCGGTTTGCATTGGCCTTTGTGGAATTGCTTTTGCAGGAGCAGCTCTTGCCGAAACAGCTTGTGCAGGCCTTTGCGGAATTGTTCCAGCCGAAACAGTTTCCCTTGGAACCACGGGCCCTGGTTCGTGCACAACCCTTCCAGTTGAAGCGGCCTGCCTTGCCTCTGCACTTCTAAGCGCCCGGTGCGCTAAATCTCTTGCTTTGTGGGCAAGCGCCTTCTTGCTTACGCGCGCCGCCTCTCTTTTAGGCTTTTTTGCAGCAATCTTTTTTCTTTCCTCAAGCTCGGCAAGTTCGTGTCTGTACTCTGAAAGCCTTTTCAGGTACTCTGGCTCTTTTATAACTCTCTTAAAGAAATCATATTGCGTCCTCTTGATTAGTTTCCTGTAAAGAGCTATTTCCTCGCCAGTGTCTCCTCCAACCTCGGCCCTTTCTATCGCTCCAAGAGTTATGTTTACCGGCGGGCCTGGTGCCTTGGCAAAGGTTTTTGACATGGCGGTTGCGGCCTCTGCCGTTTTCTCTGCCGCCCTTTTGGCCCCTTCTATCATCCTAAGGCCGGCTTCAGTGGCTTTTGGGGACTGAGCTTTTGCCGCTTCAGCCGTCCGTTCAGCCGCTCTTCTGGTTTCCCTCATTACCTCCAGCCCTGTGGTTGCTTGGATTTTTACCGCTTCAGCAGTCTTTTCTGCTGCCCTTCTTGCCTCCTGCACTGCCTTAACACTCAGCTTGTGTGGCTTCTCTGCCTTCTTGTATTTTTCAATTTCCTTCAGATGCCCCTCAAGCCCGGCAATTGCCTTTGAAAGCGTTACAACCTCTTTTCCAAGGTCCTTCTTTTTCTTGGTTTCTGCCTTACTTAGCCCCTTCTTTTTCTCCTTTTTTTCAAGATACTTGAGCTGCCTTTTTCTTCTGGTTTCCCAGGCCTTTAGCGCTGCCTTGTGGTGCCTTATGCTTTCTCCGTGCCAGCCAGGCCCTTTTGATTTCATCATCCTTGCAATCTTGCTTTTGCTTACCGCACTCTCCCTCAGCGCTTTCTTCACCTTTTTCGGAATCTTCTCCGTGCTTTTTTTCGCTGGCTTTCTTTTTCTGCCCCCAGCCTTTTTCGCTGGCTTCCTTCTCCTGGCCATGGGTTTTTTCACGCGCTTTGCCTTCCTTGTGCGCGATTTTTTCACAGGCTTTGCAGCCTGCTTTTTTGCGGCCGGCTTGTGCGGTTCCACAGCTGGCTTTTTTTCTGTCTTCTTTTTTGCCGGCGCCAAAGAAGGTAGTGTTTTCTTCACTGCCCATCTTCCTGGCCGGGAAGCAGCAGGCCTTTTAGGTGTTGGCCTGATTGGTTTTGCAACAGGCTTGCTTGGTTTCATTGTTTTTGGGGTGGGAATTACAATGGCGGGGGCCTGCGTTGGTTTGCCTGGCAAGGTTTCGCTGGGAAATGGCTTTGGTTTGGGCGTAAGTGGCTTTGTCTCTTTACGGTTTTTTTCCTTCCCAGTATTCTTGAAATTATTTTGTGAAGGGAACTACTGCTTCTTGCCGCCTTTTCCTGTTTGTCCATTCAGATCACAAATTAATAGTTATCACAAATTAATAGTTTCTTCTTTTATTTAAACAATTCTATCAAACTTTTAATCAAAAGCGTTTGGGTTGTTGCTCTTTGAGGCATTTGTCCCAAAGTGTGTTACAGTAATGTTAAAGTCAAGGAAGTAAAAGTTTTCAATTTCCCGGCTGAAAGTTGTTTTTGCGTCCACATTGAGCCTGTAAGATGATTCATGGTATAGGTTCAAATCTGTTCCGCTTCCGCTGAATATTACTGTGCTTGAGTTGCATTCTCCACTGCTGCAGGATATAACAACGTTGAAGTCGTCTGCAGGGTCAAAGTGTTCGCTTGCGATTGTTTGGCTCAAATCGCAGTTGCCGCATGAACGGTCGTCAATTTCAACCCTGTAGTATGGGTTATCGTCTCCCGGATTGAACGGATCCTGTGGGCAGTTTCCGTTATTGCACAGTATCTCATCAAAGTCTTCGTCTACATTTGCAACCGTTAGGTTTAAGTCAAATCTCCTCATATAACTGTCCTGAAAACTTCCCTCACATTTCTCGCTCGTGCTTCCACCGAAGAGCATTGTGTTTGGGTTTACGGTGTAGCCATAGCAGAATGGCTCAACAAGAAAGTGAAGTGTGTCGTCAGAGCCGCCCCAGTTGCTGTTTTTCAGGGTGTTGACGTCTGCTGCAATGCCGTCAAAGAAGTGTTCCCTGTTCTGGTCCTCTAAAAACATTTCAAACATGTTTATTATGTCAAAAAACTCATTGAATTGCTCGTCTCTCAGGGGCAGCCGCTGTTCAATTGTTAGGTAATTAAGGTCCCCGTTTAAATCGTAGTTGAAGGGCAGTATCCTTTCGTCAACCGCTTGCGCAACCCCCTGCTTGTCAAGCCCGGTAATTGCCCTTTCAATGTTCCTGAAGCGGTTGCCCACGGATATAAGTGACACAACCTCCCCAATATCCTGGCTTTCCCTAAAGCTCTGTCTTATAACTGTATTAAGCGAAAGGATGGCGAATATCATGAAGAGGACCATTACGCTGAATATTACTCCCTTCTGCCGCAATTCAATCCCTCCAGCTCCAGATGTCCAGCGCAAAGTAGGCTGTTCCAATTCCGCCTGCGCAGTAAACTTCTACAATATTGTTGCCAGGGCATTCGGATATTGCCCCCTCTCTGTTTATTATCACGTAAATCCATCCTTCATTGCTAAGTTCCTCGTCAAGGAACACTTCTCCTTCTCCCGGGGAGAGAGCCGGCACATTCTCGCTGGCCAGCAGAGACCCTGTTTCAGGGTCGTCCAGGTAAAAGTCAAGAACTGTTGCACCAGAGCTCAGCAACCCAATGTTTCGTGCGTTAACGTCAAGGTAAACCTGGTTTGCCCCAATTATTCTTGCATCAATAACGTCAACGCTTAGGTCCCTGTAGTTAAAGATGATTGTTATGTTTTGGTCCCACAGAATCGGTCCTTGAACTGTGCCCTCTTCGTTGCTCCAGTAGAAGTATGTTCCTTCCTCCGGAAAGGTTCTCGTGGAGGACTCGCATGCATCCCCTGTGTTGCAGGGAATGTTTATCACAAAGTAGCCTGCCCAGTTCTTGTCCTGGTCTGTGAAATCCCCAACGTCATACCACAGATAGTTTGCATCATTTATTTCCTCGCAGGTTCCTTCTCCTGTGTCAACGATGTAGTTGCAGTTTCCAATTGGAATCATTATGTTAACGTCTTCCGCATTGAGCGCTCCCTGGCCCTCAAGCTCTGCCCCAATATCCCGTGCAATCAGGTTGTACACTTCCTGCAGCGCGTTCTCGTCAGTTGCCGCGTAGTAGTTTGCGTCAGTTATGTTTGCTATCTGCTGGAGAGTTGAAGTGTCAGCGTCTCCCCCAAAACCGATTGTGTAAATTTTTATTCCCGCTGCCGCTGCATTGTTTGCCGCAGTAATCGGGTCCATTCCCGCGTTGTTAACACCGTCCGTTAGAAGAACCTCAAACTTTGTGGCCCCTTCCTGGCCCCTTACCCCTAAAAGCTCGTCCTGTGCGCGGTCTATTCCGTCCCCCATTGCCGTACTCCCGCTTCCCCTAATTGTGTCTATTTCGTTGTTTATGCTTGTCTTGTTTGCGCTTGTTGCCGAAACCAGGTTGTGCTCCAGTGTGTCATAGCTTGAAAAGCTCACTATTCCAATCTGGTCGTTTTCCTCTGTCCACTCATCAAAAAGCACAAACTGTTTTGCGGCTTCTCTTGCCTTGGGCATTTTTGGCCCCAAAACTTTGTTGACTGATGTAAGGCCCTGGTTGCCTGCAATAAAGGCAAAACCTCGGCCAACGTCAAATTTGTAGAAACTGTAGGCCGAGTAAAAGGTAGAAAGCTTTACCGCACTTAGCGGGCTGCTTATGTCAATGACCTCGGTCCCATATCCTGTGCTTCCGCTTCCGGTGTCGGCAATCACATAGGCGTTTGTGTCATAGATTGAAACATCGTACACTGTTCCAAGCCCGCTTACCGTGTCTGCAATGCTTGGGGTTGACTTGTTTTGAATATCCACTATCTTGAGCCCGCCGCCCCCGTCGGCAACGTAGGCGTAATTCCCTGAAACCTCAACCGCCCTTGCGCTGCTTGTGTTAACAAAGCCTGTTTTTGAGGGGCTTGCCGGGGCTGAAACATCTATAATCCACAGTCCGTCGTAAGAGTCGCCGTCTGTTCCGTCTGAAATGTAAGCGTAATCTCCTTCAACAAATATGCCGCTTGAATCGTCTATTAGCCCTGAACCGGTGTCATACAGGCTCCCTTCAATAAACCAGTTTGCAGGGTCTGCATCGCTTTTGTTCACTACCACAATTCCCGCTTCGTCCGGTTCCTCGTAATAGTATGTTTGAAATCTTGCGTCCTCGTACTGTGACTGGTTCGGCGGCTGCCTTGCGGTACAACTTCCGTTTGAACGGCACCTGTAAATGCTTCCGTTGGAGTAGGGGTCAGAACTCCTGCTTCTGCTGCCCCACCTGTAGTATCTGCTTGTACTCTGGCTTGTTGTGGTTAACACAATGTAATATGTCTGTCCTAGAGTAACCGAAACCTGTGCAGGGAAATCTATGTATTCCCACCTATAACCGCCGCTTCGGATATCTCCCGCTGGAACTGTTACCGTCCCGTTTGTCAGGTCTGCCCCGTCAATTGTTGACCGCAGGTGAACTGTTAGGTCATTTGGGTTACTGTATCTTCTCAAATAAAGCCTTACCCCATCTATGCCACTTAGCTCTGCCTCAAACGATTGTGCTGTCCAGCTGTAGGTTGGGCTGTATCCAATTCTTTCATAGTCGTCACTATAGGAGGTCATTGAGGCGCCGTAACCATAGTTAACCGGTGAGCCGCTTGTTGCAACATACACATAATCCCCTTCAGCAAACACGGCTTCTGCTCTTGTCATGCCATCAATTGTTCTAACGCTTGCCAGTGTTTCCTTCTCCAGTATTCTAAGCCCAGAGCTTTCGTCTGCAACAAACACATAGTCTCCGTCAACGTGAATCCCCAGTGCGTCATCAATCCCTCTTCTAAACCCGGTGTAATCCATGTACCCTGTTTCAGAGTTCACATCCATTTTGTAAACATAGCTGCTTGTTCCAAGGTACACAACCTCTGCAAACCCGTTGTCGTCAATAAACACGTCTCTTTCTGTTCCGCTTGCGCTGTATCTGTCGTCCCAGCACATGCTTCCGCTTCTGTCCATTACAAGCATTATGTCTGCCTGGTTTCTTCCCCCGCCGTAGGCATTAATGTCAACCCTTATGTCCTCGTCACAGCTTGCTGTTCCCTCTGGGTCAGTTCTAACCCCAAAGATAATGTTTAGGTCGTTTTCTCCCTGGAAGTACAGTGGTCCTGTGTAGGGCGCAAAAGAGAGCATTAGCTGCGTTTTGCCAATTTCAAGGCCCTTTGTAATTCCCCCGGCTTCTGGTTCCGAGAAAGTTGCTATAACCTCGCACATCATTGGCGGCTGTTTTTTTACCACAATAAGCCTTTCACTGGAAACGCTTTTGTCTAAGGGAAGCGCCGGGCCGCGGCTTGGGAAGTTGCCTGTTCTTGAGAAGCACTCTGCGAACACGCTGGCTCCCCTGCATATTTCTGCGTTGGCATCAAATTCTGAGAGCTCTATTCGTGTCTGCAGGTTTTGTGGCAACAGCCCGGTAATCTTTGCGTATATTGCGTCCATCTTTTCGTCAGCAGTTGTGCCCTGGGCGTCAAGAATTCCAACAATAAATCCGTTTTCGTCAAGAGAGGCAACGGTATCGTTCATTGCCTGGTTTATTTCCAAGTTTTGGAGGTAGTCCTCTTTTGTAACTTGTTCAATGCTTGCTATCCCAAGGAACCCCATAAGTATAATTAGCGCAATTACAACTTCAAGCGTGAAAACAAATCCCTTACTCTCTAAACACTTTGAAGACAACACTTGCCTCGCCCTCCTTGTATTTAACAGTCCTATTCAAGCTTACAATTGTTGAGTTTCCGTCCAGTGGCTTACCAATGCTTACATTGTTTGCCGGGTCAAAGGCTTCAATTGACAGGTTGAAGTCGTAATTCCCAAGCAATAGCAGGCCTCTGGCCTGGCCGTACTCCATTGCAGCAAATTCAGCCAGCTTTTCTTCACTTAGTACGTTTGCCCTTTTCGCAAGTCCGATCAGTTGAACATTTCCACTGTCCCAGTCCTTTGGAAATCCCCGTATTTTGATAATGCTATTAATGGCCTGCGCGGCCTTAAGCCTCATTTCACTGTTGCTCTGTGTATCTTCCGCAGAAACAACATTCCCAATCCATATGCCCCGCATGGTTACAAATATCAGTATGAACACAAACAGCGCGGCCATCACGTCATAAAGTGAAATCTGGCCTGTTTTACGCACTCTCAAACACCACCTGGCCGTTTGAATTGCTTGCAATAATCCTGCCCCTGGAAAGTTCCTTGTCTTCTGCGTTTGCAAGGAATCCGCAATGCTGTTGGTTTATTTCAATTACCCTGTAGGCTGCAAGCACGTTTGCATCTGTTTCCAGCTGGAAGCTTATTCTGGTGTTTTCTCCCTGCGAGTATACCTCGCTAATTATGTAAGCAAGCTTTAGGCACTTGTTGTTTTCGTCAAATTTTTCACTGAGCAGTTCTGCCGAGCCCTTCACATTTGAGTTGTGGGCAAGCACCATGACAAGCAGCACCAGCATTGCTCCAATTGCCATAAGTGTTTCAAGTGAAATCTGGCCCTTCATACAATATCAAATCCTATGTTTCGGAAATGCTCACATTTCCGTCAACACCCCTCACTTCAATGTAGTGTATTCCCTGCGTAATGGGCAGGATTCCATGAACGTTTGCATCTGTTTCCACAAGTTCCTGAACGCTTGAACCAAAACTCGTTGAGGTAACGTAGATTGCCTTTCCAAAAATTCTTGCTTCGGTTACCCCACTTGGGAAATAAATTTCCACTATTTTGCTGTTTCCCTCTCCCAAATCGTAAACCCTGTTAACCGCTGTCTTTAGGTCTCTTAGCGCGTCCTTTGTTTGGTTAAGTGAAACAGTTTCAGAGTACATGACCAGCGAATAGCCGGCCAGCCCGGCCACCACTGTCAAAAGCACTCCAAGCATTATCATGTACTCTGTTGCAACCTGCGCTCTTTTGCTGTCCATTCTTTTAATAGATAGCGCTTCTGCATATAAAAGATTTTCCAAACACTCCAAGTGCCAATTAATTCGTTTTAAGGCAGTACTGGCCTGCCTTGTCAAATACATATCTTTAAAGCAATTTTCAGCCTATTTAGTATAAATGGCGTCACCAGAGGGCAGGAAAGAGCTTCAGCTGAAGCTTTACAGGATGCTTCTCCAGAAGTACAGCGACTTGATTAATGACCATGAGAAGCGCACAATTGGTGAAATAAAGGGCCTGGTTAATGGTGAGGACCTCACAATTCAGTCCATCCTAACAGACTTAAAGCCCGAAAACTACACTTTTGAGAGGGATTACCGCGAAACCGCAAAAAAGGTATTTGAATTTGTAACCAGTGAGATAAAGTTTGTTGACCCTGGCCTTAATCTCAACTACTGGCTTTCCCCAAAGGAGATTTTCTCGGCGCGCGTTTCAGATGATGAAGATTTGGCTGTTTTCCTGTGCTCCCTTCTTCTCGCGCTTGGCGACGAGAACGCAGCGATTCTGGTGTGCGAACTGGACAGTCTCAAAACCCACGCAGTTGTTGTCACAGAGTCAAAGAAGGACTTTACTTTGCTTGACCCAAGCCAGCGCCACGATTTCAACGAGTTTACCGGCGAGCGAGAGGACGTTTTGCAGAAGTACTCTTTTGGAGAGGCAAAAATAAAGCGCCTGCTCTACAAGTTCAACCACTCAACCTACGAGCAGTTTGTGTAACCGCAGGCAATTTGTGCAGTTATGGGGCGCTGCAAAACAATAAGTTATGTATACTTCTTCGCTCTTTTTTTAGTAAGTAAATTGTTTTTTGCCCCGATTTCAACCAGCACTGCCTCGGCATTCTTTGCTCCAAGCCTCAGTGCCTTCTCAATTCCCTTGCCCCAAATTATTGCAGCAAGGAACCCTGAGTTGAAAGCGTCCCCTGCCCCTGTTGAATCCTTTACCCTTACCTTTCTTGCCTTTCCCCTGTAAATTTTCTTCCCGTCAAATGCCCTGCTTCCCTTTGCCCCGAGCGTTATCACTCCAGTTGGCCCAAACCTCTGTAATGCCCTGAGGCCGTCTGCAATGCCTTTCCTTTTGGTCAGCAGTTTTGCCTCCTCACCGTTCAGGAAAACAATGTCAGCCTTCCTTAGCAATGGCCCCAACTTCTTCAAGCCCTGCGCTATCTCGCTCTTTCCAGGGTTCCACGCAATCTTTACTCCCTTCTTCTTTGCAAATGAGAAAATCTTCCTTAGCAGCGACGGCTTGCTGTGAAAGCTGCTTACATAAAACCACTTGGTCTTCCCAAGCTTTCCCCAACTAATGTGGCTTTCTTTCTTCAAGTGTGTTGTGGCCCCGCCGTAGGTAAAAATTATTCTGTCGTACCCCTTCCCGGTAACTATTGCGCTGTAGGCCGTGTTGAACTTTGGAAGCCTTACAATCAGCGAGACATCAATTTTTTCTCGCCTAAGCTCTTTCAAGATGGTCTCCGCAGTTTCGTCCCTTCCAAGCGCTGCCAGAATTGCGGTTCTAAGCCCAAGCCGTGAAAAGGCAACTGCTGAATTTGTTGCGCCCCCGCCCGTTGCGTAGAAGATGCTTTTCACTTCCTGCTTGCTTCCGCACGGAAGCAAAATGCAGCCCTTTTGCTTTCTTCCCGGAACCTCAATGAAAACGTCCTGGGTTGCGTTCCCAATGCTTACAACGTCAAACATTCAATCAGATAATCTAAACCTTTCTTATTTAATAATTGTTTCTTTTCCTATTTGTAGTGGTGCGTTGATGTCTCTTCCCAGAATCAAAACATCCCACTTGGAAAGGATGGCAGATTCTTTTGCAATGGTCCAGCACAGCATTTTCTCAAAACCCGATAAGAGAACTGGCTACACTTTGGACGACAACAGCCGCGCCCTAATTGTTGCGTTAAAGCTAAACGAGTTGCGTGAGAGCAAAAAGATTCAGGACCTTGCACTGAACTATTTTAAGTTCATCGAGCAGTCCCAGGTTCCCAACGGGAATTTCCAGTGCTTCTATTCCTCAAGGCAAGAGCCAATGAACCTGCAGCACTCGCCGGACTCCTTTGGCAGGGCGTTTTGGGCCTGCGCTGTTGCAGCCAAGTCAAGGGGTGCCTCCAAGGAAATAAAAAAGGGCTGCCGAAAAATTCTGCAGAGGGCAAAACCCTGCCTTAGTGAACCAGGCTCTCTCAGGGCAACCTCTTTTTCACTTTTGGGTTGTGCGGCCATTGCGGATGGCTGGAAGCGCCCTGCAAAGAAGCTTGCCTCAAGCCTTGCTAACTCTTTCAACAATTCCTCTTCAAGGCGCTGGAGATGGTTTGAGCCACACCTAACTTATTCTAATGCAAGGCTTCCGCAATCACTTTTTGAGGCCGCGAGAATGTTCAAGAGTGAGCGCTTTCTTGACGTTGCCCTCTCATCCCTTTCCTTTCTTGAGGAAAAAACCCTGCTCAACGGAATGCTTGTTCCGATTGGCCAGAGGGGCTGGCTGAAGAAGGGGCGCAGGCGCGCGTTTTTTGACCAGCAGCCTGTTGACGCCGGCTGCATGGTTGAGTGCTATATCGCGGCTTTCAAAGCAACCCACAACAGGGATTTCCTGGACAAGGCCCTTCTTTCCTTTGAGTGGTTTCTGGGAAAAAACATGCTTGGAAAGCCAATTTACCACGAGTCCACTGGCGCATGCTTTGACGGCCTGGGAAAGGAGGGCGTGAACCTGAACCAGGGCGCGGAGTCGGTTCTTGCATTCCTCCTCGCAAGAATTGAGCTGGAGAAGTTCAAGCGAGAGCTGGTTTAAGGAGATTAATTGGGGTTTGCATTGGCTTCTTCTTTATTTTTGGGGGAATGTACCAATACCTATATTTATGTTTTCCATCTCTATTAAATTGAAAATTTAATTTTTTTTTGGGGGGTGTGTGGAATGGTCAAATTGGAGAAAACAATGTTTAGGGCCTATGACCTTAGGGGCCAGGTAAATGACAATGAATTGAATGAGGAGAGCATTGGTTTTATTGGAAAGGGTTTTGCAAAAATTCTTGCAGACAAGGGCGTAGATAAATGTATTGTTGGAATGGATGCCCGCCCTTACAACCCCCAATTGCAGAAAGCCTTGGTTAACGGCCTGACCTCAAGCGGAATTAATGTTGTGGATATTGGAAGGGTTACAACCCCTATGTCCTATTTTGCCCAGTGGAAGTGGGGTGTGAAGGGAATTGCAATGATTACCGCTTCCCACAACCCAAACGGCTGGAGTGGCCTAAAGCTCGGCTGCGACCGCAGCAGCACTTTTTTGCCGGAGGACATTGAAAAATTGTACAAAACAATTGAGAGCGAGGACTTTGTTTCTGGCAGTGGCCAGGCTGAAGAGAAGAGTATTGAGGAAGAGTACGTTCAAGAGATTGCGGAGAAGGCAAAGCTTGAGGGCAAATTAAAGGTAGTGGTAAATTGCAGGAACGGCATTGCCGGCCCAATTGCGCCAAAGGTTTTGAGGGCTATTGGCTGCGAAGTAATTGAGTTGTATTGTGAAGTTGATGACAGTTACCCTCACGGGATTGCAAACCCAAGTGTTGACGCAATGCTGCAGGAGCTTGGTGAAAAGGTTGTGGCGGAGAAAGCAGATCTTGGACTGGCTTTTGATGCCGACGGCGACAGGATCGGTTCTGTTGATGAAAAGGGACAGATAATCTATCCCGACCGAATGCTGATCTTGCTTTCAAGGAACTTGCTTGAGAGTTTTCCAAAAAGCAAGATTGTTTTTGACGTAAAGTGCAGCCAGTCTTTGGCACAGGACATTGAGGCGCACGGTGGCATCCCTGTTATGGCAAAGACCGGGCACAGTTATATTAAGCAAAAGATTTATGAGGCAAAAGCCGGTCTTGGGGGCGAGCGATCTGGCCACATATTCTTTGTGAAGGATTGGTATGGATTTGACGATGCCTGCTTTGCCGCCGCAAAGTTTTTGGAGTATATAAGCAAGCAGGGCAAAAAACTTTCCGAGATAATGGAAACAGTTCCAAAATACTATTCAAGCCCTGTTATTCACGCCCCCTGTGCCGATGAAACAAAGTATGAGGTTTTGAAGAAGGTTGTTGCGCACCTGAAGGGCAAGTATGAGAACGTAATTGACATTGACGGTGCCCGTGTGGTTTTTCCAGACAGCTGGTTTTTGGTGAGAGCAAGCAGCAACCTGCCGGTTATGGTAATTGGCTTTGAAGCAAAAACAAAAGACAGGCTTAGCGAGCTTGAGCAATTGGTCAGAAAGGAGTTAGAGACTTTTCCCGAAATAGGCAAGAACTGGAAAAACGGTTGATTGAATCGGGAGTTAGCGCTGGATTACTCCACTTCGCCTTTCTCTTCGCACTCTGTAAAAAGCCCCTTTTCAACGAGAGCCCTGATTTCCTTCAGCCCGTTTTCCTCGTTTAAGGGCTCTGCGTTCTTTTTCAGTATTTCAATTGTCACAACTGACTTTTCCGCGCTTACCATGGCCCCGGCGGCAGCTCCACCAATTCCCATTTCCTTGTACAAGGTTACAATTTCTGCTTCGCCCAGCTCTTTTACCCTCGCTCCCTGTGCAACCAGGCCCCTAATTATTGCTCTGGCAACTTTCCCGGCTTCCTTTTCCCTGCTTCTTCCCACAACCACCTTTTTGCAGTTCAGGAAGCAAACCATTGCCTTCCCGATCTTTTCAGCCAGCTCCCCGTCAATCTCCTCAGAAA
>JAFCCZ010000027.1 GCA_017609945.1 Candidatus Iainarchaeum sp. | reverse complement strand
CATGGGCAAAAGGGCCTGGATTTAAAGATAAAAAGAGAAAACCCAGAGGAACATAATAATGAAAAAAACAATAAACGGCTGGCTGTTTAACAGGATAGAAAAACTAGGAGCTAAGAAATTTAATCACATTGGATGTGAGAGCGAAAATGAATCTTTTGGTGACTTCCTCACCTCTTTTGTGCCAAAAATAGGGATGAGAAAGAAAGCAAGGTTTACGATAGAGATACTGGACAATTCTGAAAAAAAGGAAAAGTCAGAGTGATAAAAAAATGGTTAAAATAAACAAAAGGTTATGCGCGGGCTGCGGAAATTGTGTGGAAGCCTGCCCCTTTGGGGTGTTGCAAATCAAAGACGGAAAAGCAGTAGTAGTAGAACCAGAAAAATGCCAAAAATGCGGGGCCTGCATGTCAGCATGCCCAAATAACGCAATCAAAATGGAGGGGTAATGTGGAAAGCAAAGTTAAAGAACTGGCCAAGGGATTTGGAGGATACGCGGAAGAACACGGCTTCAGGTTAAATCCTGATGCAAAAATAGTAGAAGGGACAATAAAAGGGCTGCTCGAAAACGAGAAAAAACACGGGCAAAGATACTGCCCATGCAGAAGGGTAACAAGAAACAGGGAAGAGGACAAAAAAATAATTTGCCCATGCATTTTCCACAAAAAAGAAATTGAAACGCAGGGCCACTGCCTTTGCCAACTGTTTTTCAAGTGATTCAAAATGCGACTGCTTGTTTTTGTTTCATCACACTGTCCGCACTGCCCAAAAGCAGTAACAGCCGTAAAAGATGCCGTTTTCCAATACAATGATTACAATTTGAGCTACAGAAAAATAAGGGCAAACACATTGGAAGCAAAACAAATTTCAGGCAAATACGACATAAGGGCGTACCCTACAATAATAGGCCTAAACGACAGTGAGGAACCCGTATGCAAAATTGTTGGAGTGCCAAGCGAAAAAAAGCTTAGGGAAGAAATTGAAAAGGGTCTTGGGTTGAGAAAATCGCTTTTCAGCAGAATTTTTGGCGGTAAGACATGAACTCAAACAATTTTTTAAACGAGAGAAACAAAATTGCAGTAGTGGGCGTTTCGGCCAACCAGAAAAAATGGGGATTCAAAATATACAAAGAACTAAAGTCTACCGGCTTTCGTGTTTACCCAATAAACCCAAAATATAAAATAATAGGGCAAGACACTTGTTACCCTAATTTGGAAGCATTACCGGAAAGTCCGGATGTCGTAATAACAGTTGTCCCTTCAAATATTACAGAACAAGTTGTAAAACAGTGCAGAAAATTTGGCATAAAAAGAGTTTGGATGCAACCAGGTTCAGAATCAGAAAAAGCAATAAAATTTTGCAAACACAATAATATTAAAGCAATACACGATGCCTGTTTTGTTGTTAATAGCTTGAAAATAAGTGAAGTAAAATGATAACTTTTGCATGCAAAAAAATAAGGCTGGATGAAATTATTAGGTGTTCATTCAATTTGAACAAGACAGAATACAATATGCTGATGTTCTTGCTTAGAATGGAAAAAGAATTTGATATCCACACACTTTCTAAAAAAAGAGGCCTTGAAAGGACGACCTTGCAAAAGGCACTAAAAACGCTTTTGGATAAGAAGCTGGCAAAAAGAAGGCAGGTAAACATAAAAACAGGGGGCTATTTCTTTTTGTACAAGGTAGAAAATAAAGACTTAATAAAGAAACGCGTTTTGGAGATCATTAAGCAATGGGAAAAAAGTGCCGAAGAAGAAATACAAACTCTATAATAATGCACATACGCCCAAAACTTATTTAAATCCTTTTACATGTATTTAAATTGGTTTAAGATGAAACAAATTGGCATTACAGGCGGCAAGGGCGGGACAGGAAAGAGCACGGTCGCTACAGCCCTTGCGGTTGAGCTTGCCAAACGCCACAAGGTACTTCTTGTGGATGCTGACGTTGACTGCCCAAATGACCATTTGTTGCTTGGCATTAAAAGAAAAAAAATTGAGACAGTAAAGCAGAGAATTCCAAAATGGGATTTTGGCAAGTGCACAAACTGCGGAAAGTGCTCCGCAATCTGCAAAGTAAATGCAATATTTGCCCCAAAGGGAAAACGGCCGATTTTTTTGGAACAGCAGTGCAATGGCTGCGGGGCATGTGTTACAGTGTGCCCAAATCAAGCAATTGCATGGGGGCAGAAGGAAATTGGCTATATTTACAAAGGAAAAGGAAAGGGCATTGATTTTCTTTCAGGGGAGTTGAAAGTAAAGGAGCCTGTTTCGGAATTCGTCGTTGGGGCTGTAAAAGAAGCGCTTGAAAAAGAGAAGGGGAAATACGATTTCGTGGTAATTGACACTTCCGCCGGAACACACTGTGATGTTATCTCCGCCTTGAGAGACTGCGATATTGCTTTCGCCGTTACAGAACCAACCCCGTTGGGGGCACACGACCTTGGGCTGATAATCGGGCTGCTCAAGGAACTTGGCATAGACTTTGAGATTGTTTTAAATAGGTTTGAAGCGGGAAAATCGGAATTGATTGAAGACATTGCGAAGAAAAACGGGAAAAAGATTTTTGCAAAAATCCCCTACAAAAAAGAGATAATGGAAGCTTACAGCCGAGGAACTCCGATAAGGGAAAAGAGCATTGAAGGCATAGCGAGGGCGATAGAAAAATGAAGACCATAACTGTGCTTTCTGGAAAGGGCGGCGTTGGAAAAAGCAGCATTGCCGCTTCCCTTGCAATTGCCTTGTCCAAAAAACACAAGATTGTGTGCGCGGACTGCGATGTGGACGCGGCAAATCTTGCGCTTGTTTTTGGATTGCGCGAAAAGAATTTTAAGCAATGGAAACCGATTTCAACAAACCAGAAAGCGGTGCTCTTGCCTGACAAATGCAGTGGCTGCGGAAAGTGCGTTGACGCATGTTATTTTGGTGCCATATCCTGGGACTCGGATAAAAAAAGGCCGGTGTTTGACAGATTTTCCTGCGAAGGCTGCTCTGTTTGTGAAATTGTTTGCCCAGAAAAGGCAATTGAATTACATGATGTGGACAACGCAAAAATTGGTTACGGTAAAACTGCCTTTGGCTTTGAGGTTGTTTCAGCGCAACTTGAAATGGGAGAATCCGGAAGCGGAAAAGTTGTTGCAGAAGTAAAAAATCTTGCAAGAAAAAGAGAAAAAGACGCTGAAATGATGGTAATTGATTCTGCCGCCGGAATCGGCTGCCCGGTTATTGCATCTGTTACAGGCAGCAGCTATGTTGTTGCGGTTACAGAGCCAACCCCGTCAGGGCTCTCAGACTTGAAAAGGGCCCTGGACCTGGTAAACCATTTCCAAATTCCGTACGGCATAGTAATCAACAAGCATGATTTGAACCCGGCTTTTACCAAAAAAATAGAGAAATTTGCCAAAGAAAACAATATAGAGATTCTGGCAAAAATTGCCTACGACAAAAAATTTGTTGAGGCGTTGATTAATCTGACCCCCTTAATTGTTTTTGCTAAGAAATATAAAAGCTTTTTTAATCAATTGGCAGAAAAGATCTTAGACGGCATACAACCAAATACAAAGAAATGAACTTACGAACAAAACTTTAAAAACATTATCAGCTTTATTGGAATTTGATCTAAATGAAGAAGACCCTGCTTGCCATATTCCTCATTATCCTGCTATTTTCAGGCCTTTGCCTTGCTGAGGAAAATGAGCCCAAAAAAGAAGACACCGTTGAAATTTATTTCTTCTATAGTAAAACTTGCAACCACTGTAAAACGGAAACGGAATTTTTACAAGAGTTAGAGGAAAAATATGTTGATAAAATAAAAGTTTATTATCTTGTTGCCTCAGAAAACCAGGAATTGTTTTCCCAACTGGCGACTCAATCTGGCGCAAGCACCCAATGGGTACCGGCCACCTTTATTCCATGCTGCAATTGGCACATAATTGGATTTGACGAAAAGATTGGGGGTGAAATTGAATCAAAAATTAGGGAGAAGTTTGGAGTTCCAGTGTGCGAGGAAGACAATTATGTGCTGGTTCCAATAATCGGGAAGGTTAATCTGAAGGAAATATCCCTTCCAGCATTTACCATTACCCTTGGCCTCTTGGACGGATTCAACCCGTGTGCAATTTGGGTCCTTATGTTCCTGCTTTCCCTACTTATTTACAGCAAGAGCAGAAAAAGAATCTTGTTTATTGGCGGAATTTTTGTGGCGGCCTCGGCCCTTATCTACTTCCTGTTTATGGCTGCCTGGCTTAACCTCTTCATGTTCATCGGATACACTGAAATAATGAGGACAATAATTGCACTGATTGCCCTGGCGTTCGGTGCAATCAATGTAAAGGACTTTTTTTCGTTCAAGAAAGGGTTTTCATTAACCATTCCGGACAGCGCAAAGCCAAAGCTCTTCAAAAAAATGCGTTCAATAACCCAAGAAGAGATGAGTGTAGGGCTAATTGTTGGGACAATTCTTCTGGCTGTTTTTGTCAACCTGATTGAACTTGCCTGCACACTGGGCTTGCCGGCAATTTACACCCGCATCCTAACACTGCAAAACCTTCCCCCGCTCACTTATTACCTTTACCTTGCCCTATACAACATTGTTTACATTGTGCTGATGTTCGCTTAAAAGAACTTGTCAATCGTTGCCTGCTTCTTCTGCACGCCCTTGATCTTTGACTTTGGGTTCCCTATCTCAAACTCAAAATTGTAGAACTCCAGCTCGTTTCTCTGAAGCAGCTCGTAGGCGTTCTTCCCAATTGACGGGGCAACAAGCAGGCCCCGGCAGTTCTTTCCCTTAATTTTGCAGACCTGCTGCACGTAACGCTTTAGCTGCATGACAGAATTGTAATCGGCCTGCCTTCTCTTTACCTCCACAACCACCAGGTTGCCCTCAGCGTCCTCTGCAAGAATGTCAACAACCCCCTTCCTGAAAACCTCTTCCTGGTTCACGGGGTTAAGGCCTGGCTCCAGAAAACTCAGGTCCTGCATCAGCTCATTGCTAAGCTCCCGCTCGGAACCAAACAGGCGCAGGTCAGCACTTTCCTTCATTGGATAATGGTGAAGCCCTTCAACAGAGTAAAGAAGAACCTTAATTGTTTCCTTTGGCTTGAGCTTCCTTGCGGTCAACACCAGGGCGCCGTCCTCCAAATTGCATCCAATTCTTGCCCCCATCATGTAATTGGTCGGCCTCAGCAGCCTGTTCTGGTGAATTGCAAAAGAGTTGTCTCCCTTAATCAGCAAAAGCCTTTTCCCGCGCGGAAGCTTGGACGCGGCCCTTCCAACATACTCCACGTAACATTCCCCGACAACCATCAGCATGTCCTTGCGGGAAATGGCCTCCAAAATCTGTTTGTGAGCCTGCTCAAGCTGCATAATAAGAAGGGGATGCAAAATGGTTTTATTTCTGTTTATTGGGCTTCTCCTGCTCTTTTATCTCACGCCACCTTTTTATGGCCTCTTCCTTGGAGGAAATCGTTTCGTCTCCAAAAACCCAGGGCGTTCTTCGCTTGAGCTTTTCGTAAACATCATCCAAGGCCCCCTTCAAAGTAAAAAGCCCCTTCTCTTCCGCAATAACTGAAACAAGAAGAATGTCCATAATGAGGTCTCCCAACTCCTCCTGCATATTCTCAACATCGTTCTTTTCAACAGCCTCTTTAAATTCCACTGCCTCTGAAATAATTTCCTCGGCCTGCTTTTCAATTTCCTGCCCCTTCGCCCAAGGGCACTTTTTCCTGTAGAGCTTCAAGGCCTTGTGCAGTTCCAAAAAACTTTTCTCCATACAAAGCAACGTGGGCAAAAAGCTTAATAAAAAGAAGCGCCTTTCTCTTTTGGATGGATGCAACAGATATTGTGATCGGAGTAATCCTAATAGCAGTCCTTGCGTGGGTTTCAATTATTGCCCTAAACCAGGGGGCAAGCAACAGCGCAATTGCAGACCTCTACGCAAAGACCGCCCTAAACCGGACACTAATTTCCCACCCTGACGTCTGTCCGGAGGAAATCGGATTTGAACTGGTCGGACCGGACAGCATTTCAAGGGAGCAGTACTTTGTGTCCTCGGGATACACAGACTTCAACCAGAGCTACTTCTGCTTTTACAGGGAAATTGGGAACGGGCCAGCTTAGCTGCGCTTTGGCTTAACCGCTGTAATACGATGGGCCATTATCCCCTTTTCTTCAAGTTCATATTTTGCCTGCCCTGAACCGCTCTTTAATATTTCTTCACGAGTCAGCGCCCTGCTGGTTACTCGGAATCCGGCATTGCGCAAACCCTTCAAATGCAGGGAAATAGTATTAGAACCTGTCATCGAAACAAATCGGCCTCCGGGGACCAAGGCTCTCTTAATGAGCTTAAAATATTTTGAGACATTTCTTTTAATATTTGGAACCGCCTTTCTGTCCACAGCAATTCCCTCAAATTTTCTTGCAAGGCTTACAGCCTTTAGCGCATTAAGCACCCTTTTCTTTCCAGCTGTGGTTTTCCAATGTCTTCCAAAGGTTGTTGGACTGAATGCATAATTTTCTTCTACCCTTTTTACAGAGCAGGGGGAAAGCCCCTCCAAATACTGCATTGCATCACGGGAAACAAAATTCAAAGTTCTGGGCGGCTCATATTCTGGCCTTTTAAGGTCAACAATTACAATTCTCGCGTCGTTTCCCCTTTCGGCAAGCCTCCTCGCCCGCTCATAGACCCTGCCCTTTTCTGCGCCCTCACCAATTGCCAGTAAACTGATAATTGATTTGTTTGCTCTCGCCCTAGTGGCCCTTCTATTTGCCCTCTTTCTTCTTCTATTAGGCTTTGCCATAGCAATAATAGAGTTAAATTAGTTTTAAATATATCTTTCCTAAACGCTTAGCTCAAGCATTCTGTTAATTGCCTTCAGCGCGCCAGCGCGGATTTCGTCCCTTACGTTTACCTCAAAGCGCTCTTCCTTAAGGGAAAGGTAAACGTCCTCCAGAGAAGTTTTCTTCATCTGCCTGCAGACCGCGTTCTCAAACGCAGGGAAAAACTTCTTTTCAGGATTCTCTTTCCGCAAGCGGTGGAGCATTCCAACCTCGGTTCCAATAATGAACTCCTTGTCAGGCAGTTCCTTCGCAAGCCTGACCATGCCGCTGGTTGAAGCAATGTGGTCAGCCCGCTTCTGCACATCAGGAGGGCACTCGGGATGAACAATTATTTTGGCATTGTGGTGCCTTTCAACTGCAACCTCAAGCGCAGGCAGCTCAATTACTTCGTGAACGTAACAGTAGCCGTCTTCGGGAACGGTAACAATCTTCTTCTCAGTTCTCTTCTGCACAAAGTGCGCAAGATTCCTGTCAGGCCCAAAAATGACCTCTTTGGAGTCCATTGCGTTCACTATCTTGTCAGCGTTCGCTGAAGTGCAGCACGAATCTGCAAGTGCCTTGCACTCCCCGCTTGAGTTCACATAGAGAACAACCTGCGCATCTGGATGGGCTTTCTTTGCGTCAAGAAGCTGCTGCTTTGAAAGCATTCCAGCCATAGGGCAACAGGCCTCCTGTGAGGTGATAACCACCTTCTTGTCTGGGTTGAGGATTTTTGCGGTCTCTGCCATAAAGTCAACGCCCGCGAAAACAATCAGGTCGGAATTGCTTTCCTTTGCCTTGCGTGCCAGGCCAAGTGAGTCTCCCAAAAAGTCGGCCACTTCCTGAACCTCTGCAATCTGGTAGTTGTGGACAAGCAGAACAGCGTTCTTTTCCTTCTTCAGATTTTCAATCTCCGCAGCAAAATCCATTTCTTCACCCTCAATAAATATTTACTCCGCCCTGAATCTTTTTAATCAAGTCAAACGCAGAGTATGCCGCAGTGCTGCTGGTCTTGGGGTTTTTTGAGGGCAAAGCTCTTACGTCAAGCTGCATTTCCCCAAAGCTATGTACCAAATGAAGGAAGTGCCTATTTCCAGCGCACTTGGAATCTGAAATTATTTTCACACTGGTTTTGTCAAAACCAATTCCGTTCAGCGAAATCGTTGCGGCGATATTAATGTTCGCTGGGAATTTTTTGCAGGCCTCCCTTGCTGAACCCTCAAACAAAACGGTTAGCTTTGAGTCATCCCTGCCAAAGCCCTTTGGGTTTTTTCTGGAAACGATCCCAACACTCTTCAGCTCTGACTGCATCGCCTTCAACATGTCAATTCCAGCTATTGCGCCGCTTGGAACAAAGAGTTTTGTGCCGTGCTCCCTGCAAAGGCCGGCTATTTTGTCTTCAAGTACCTGCTCTGCGAGCGCGCCAACGCTTAGAATGAGGAAGTCCGTTTTTGAGAGAACTGCTTCGGCGTACTGGCCAACTGCCTGCTGTGAAGCTGCCTCAACAACCAAATCCACGCTGGGCATTTTGTCAATTGAATTAATCACAGTCTCCTTGGGAAAGCCCTTAACTTTTTCAGGGTCTGTGTCCAGCACAAAACAAAGTTCCAGTGAGGGGTCTGCCTCAATCTTTTCGGCTAGGAATCCGCCGATTGTCCCAACACCAATTAGGCCGATTTTCATGGAAACACCTGAAAGATTCCTTCAGCGCAAAGGAATTAATTGTTTCGGTGCATTGCTCAAAGCCCTGAATTTGCGCTTTCCCACGACAATATCGTCCTCAATGCGCACTCCAAAGCCTTTGCCGTAAACCGCGGGCTCAACCGTCAGCACCATTCCGGTTTTTAGTTCGTCTTTTGAATCCTTAAGGAAACCAGGCGGGCAGTCGTGGGTTTCCAGCCCAAGCCCGTGGCCCAGCCCGTGGATTAGGGCCTGGCCTGCGTTTCTTTTCAGGAAATCTGAAACCTGCTTGAAGACATCGCAGGCCCTTGCTCCCTCAACGCTCAATTCCTGCCCGAACTTTTTCGCCTCAAGGACTGTTTCGTAGAGCGCCTTCTCCTTTTTGGGGGGCCTTCCAACTGTAAACATTCTTGTCAAATCCGCGCAGTATCCCTTAAATTTTGCCCCACAGTCCACTAGAACAATTCCCTTGCTGATTTTCCTCTCAGAGGCAAAGTGGTGCGGGAAAGAGCTGTTTCTTGCGTTTGCAACAATCGGCGGGAAGGAAACATTGTCCTTGGAGCGCTCGCGGAGAAGGAATTCAAGCTCTAGGGCAAGCTGTCTCTCGGTAATGCCCTTTTTGAATATTTTGGGAAGGTCGTTAAGTGCCTTCTCTGTTATCTTTGCGGCCTTTGAAATTCTTGAAATCTCCCAGGGCTCCTTTATCTCCCTTGCCAGTGAAAGCTGTGTGGAAATGTCAACAAAGCGTTTGCCGGGCAACGCCTTCTTAAGTCTTTTAAGCGAGGCAAGTGTATAGCGTTGGCCGTTTATTCCAATTCTTTTGCCTGAAAGTTCTTTGTTCAGGATTGCCTCCATTTGCTTTCTTTTCTTCACCGTTTTCACCCGCAGGCCCTTTGCGTTGATTTCCGGGTCAAGAACTGTTCTTAGTAGAAGCGGTTTTTTTCTTGGTGACAGAAGAAGTGCGTTGTTGTCAAGCACTCCTGGCTGGATCCCTGAAAAGTAGAAAAAACAGGGGTCAAAGCAGGCCGGGGATGTCCTGAGAACTACTGCATCAACCTTTGTGTCCTTAAACAGCTGCTTGGTTTTTTTCAGCATCAAACCACGTGCTTTCCCTTGCGCATTATCCAGATGGTTTCGCCCTTCGGGGTTTCAACCCAAATGTCCATCTTCTGCCTTGGGCAGTTCAACACAATGTCACAGTGGTAGGTTGTTTCCCGGTTTGGCTCATAGCCTGAGCCAAGTGCAATGTGCATCATTCTTGCAATCTTCTCGGTTTCAATGAGGTATCTTGAAAGCTTTGCTTTTGGGTTTGTGTTGATTGCAATCTCTCCGACCCTGTCAAAGTTCTTCTTGTATGTGTTTATCACACTCTTTGGCATGCTCTTGTTTTTCTCGTAAAGGTTTATTAGCTTGCGGCTTTCCTTTTTTCTCTTAGTGAGCGCTTTGAGAATTTTTGCAGGCCCGCTCTTCACCTTGTAGTACCCGTGCCTGATTTTCACAACAAAGGGCTTTTTGCTTCCGATAACATAGCTTTGGTCAACGTTTATTACAACGTCTCCAATATAGGTCCCGTTTAGATCGTGCGGGGTCCAGAAAACCTCACCCCCTGGAAAGTTTCCGTACCGCCCTGACTTCATTTTGAAGATTTGTGCGGACTCAGATGGCGTACTGGGATTAACCTCTATATCAGAGGCAAGCACCGGGCTTTTGCCTTTCAGTACGGGGGTCAGGTCAAGCCAGAGCTCTGTTCTGCCCTGCTTCATCTTCTTTCCCCTGAAGTGAATTGTTTTCCCCTTTTTTACGATTTCCCTTATAGCGTCATCAAGCTTGCGCAGCTTGAAGAAATCAATGTAGCAGGTTCTGATGAAGTTTTCAAGCGGCAGGGTTCCTGTTATAGCATACCTTGTTTTTGGTTCTCTGTTGTCAATCTTTGATTGAGTATACCAAAATGGTTTGAGGAACATTTGGCCAGGGCTCTGCCACCTGCTTTTCCTGTTTGGAGTGGGGTAACCTACCTCCAGCCCAAAAAAATGCTTTCCACCGTATCCCTTTCCGTGGATGCCAAACGCTGCATCGTTTGGCTTTAGCACACGATAGTTCATGAGCTTTGAAAGCTTTTTGAATTTATTGAAAACAGGTTCTTTGATGTTTTTTTCATACTCGCACCCTACAAGCGTCGTAGAAAGGTCTGAAATGCGGTTCATTGGCTCGAGTTGCGACATTCGCGAAGTGCTTGAGCCCAAACCAACCTTTCTGCACATCTTTTTCGCAGCCAAGGCCATTGCGTAAGCGATTGAGAAATTGTCAATATAGTCATCAAACGGCAGGTCAAGATCCTTTTTTGTGGGCATTAATTCAAAGGAAACTGAGAACTTTTCGCTCTTCTTCAGGGCATAGCCCTGTTCAAGAATTCTTCTGCAGGTTGCAAGGAGCTTTCCCCAAAGCCTTTTCCTGAACCAGCCTGTCCTGAACTCCATTGTTTTGCCGCCTGCAGCAAAACCCTTTCCGGAGGCGATGATAAAGAGCTCAGGTTGCTTGAACAAATGAATAAATTTCCTGTTCTTCGCTTTCCTATTAACCGCAGTTATGAATTCGTCCAATGCATTTCTCTTCTTTGAGGCCTCGCCGTTGAATACCTTCCAGGTTTTTTTCAGTGCATTAAGAGAGTGACTTCTTCCATCTAAAACAAAAAGATTCACATCGGCTTTGAGCTCGTGGATTGCCCTGCTCAAGGGAGCAACAGAGTAGAAGGCCTTGGAGTTCTTCAGCGGAATCTCAATAAGGCAGGCATCTCCCTTTTTCAGGAGCCCGCGCAACTCTCCCTTATAGTAGGCAACTGCCTTGTCAAACCCCTTGACACTGTACTTCATGTACTACCCTTTTACTTTTTCTTCAGCATTGGGAGCCCTGTCCTACTGTTTTCTATGACATCGTAGCCATCGGGCAGGTCAATTCCGTCTTCCTCAGACTTCGAAAAGAAAAAAAGTCTGCCGCTCTGGTGCAGGTAATACTTTATTCCCTTGCTGTTGGTATGCTCATATCCCATAAAAACCCCTCCAAGAAAGCTGTTTAATAAAAATAGCCTGTTTCAATTATTAAACCTTTGCCCTGTTCAGAATTAGTATGAAGAAAGCACTGCTGTTGAAACGTTTCAGGGAATTTTGCAAGGGCCTAAGCAATAGTGACAGGGTTGCAATACTCCACCACTCTGATTCTGACGGATTGTGCTCAGCAGTAATTGCTGCAAGGGCAGTTGAAAGCTTAACCGGAAAAAAGCCAGTTGTTGTAAGGCACTATGAATACGGGAACCAAAGGCAGGAAAAAAAAGCTGTTTCGCTGATGAAAAAGCGCAAGGCAAACATTCTCATTGTTCTTGACATTGGAATTGACAGCATGCCGCACAGCCTGCGGGATTACTGCGCTTTTGATAAGTGCCTTATCATAGACCATCACACAATGTACACTGACTTAAACAGCGAGGACACGGTTTTTCTAAAAGCACAATTTTTCACAAAAAAGGACCCAAGCTCTTACGTTACCTCAAAGTTTGCGTTTGACCTGTTCAGCAAGGTTACCGATGTAAGCAAGCTTGACTGGGTTGCCTGCGTTGGCATAATCGGGGACATGAGCCTCAAGAACTGGAGGCCCTTCGTAAAGAAAACAATTCAAAAAAGGAGGATTTCCCTCACCCAACTCTACGAGGTTGAGGACCTAATTGCGGCTGTTGAGGCTCTCGCAGACGAGGACCTTGGAAAGCTTTTCAGGGCGCTTTACAGGGCAACGCGGCCGCGGGACGTTCTAAAAAGCGGCCTTGCCAAGCATCTTAAGGAGTTCAAGCGCGAAAAGGCCAAGGTAGTAGATAGTTTTGAGGAAAAGACTGAAAAGTTTCCTGAACTCGAGCTCTTTATTTACAGCATCAAGAACAAACAAGAAAATTTGAAGAGCTATGTGATAAACGAAATAAGTGAAATGCATCCGAACAAGACCGTAATCCTAATCCATGACCTTGGCGGAAACAGGCTGAGATTCAGCGGAAGAAGGCAGGATTTCAAGGTGAAAATAAACGAGTTGCTTGTTAAGGCCACTGGGGGAATTCCTGAGAGCACGGCAGGGGGCCATGTTCCGGCCGCCGCGGGAAGCATTCCAAAAAATCAGCTGAAGAAATTCAGGGCAAACCTTTTGAGAATTCTAAGAAAGAAATACGGGAAATGACTTCACTCAAGCGCTTTCCTTTTCTCATAGTGCTCGGCACACTTTTCAGAGCAGAACGTGAGAACCTGCCCGTTTACCTCTTTCTCAACAACATTCTCAGGATCTATCTGCTTTCCGCAGGCATTGCAGACGCCAGCCTTCGTGTCCTCATAGCCCTCCATAAAGCCTGCCTCAGCCGGCTCTATTGCGTCGTCGTCAAGCTGTTCCTGCCTTTCCTCCGCATTGTAAATATTTTCGTCAGGAATTTCCTCTTCCCTTTTCTTTGTCTTATCTGCTTCAGCCATATTCAGAACCTCCTTACAACAAATTAAACAAAAACCAATTTAATAGCTTTCGCCAGTCTCTTTCACTAGAATTCTACTGAAAAACCCCCTTACTAAGGGTTAAATAGTTTTTTCACCAATTTATTAATATGAGAAAACAGCCTGGGAAGAAGAAGCCACGTCCCACAGGTAAAAAGTTGCCAACGGCCTGGCATTTTCTTAAACCGGGAATTGGCCACATCCGTTCTGGAGCAGAAGCCAGACATGCCATAAGTGAAACTTTGAGGTTTGGCGCAACTGGGAGAGAACTCCGGTTTGCCTTGAGGACAATTCGGCACAGACTTCTTCTAACAGGCCGCATAAGATATGAAAATGCTCATACTTTTGAACAAATTGAAGCATTGAAGAGAAAGGATGACGCAAGTGGACTAACTGATAGAACAAAACGAGTTCTGGCGAGCATTGAAAAAGCAAGAGCTGAAGCCAGAGCCAGCAAAGAATTACCTACAGGAAAAAAACCACCAAAGCCTTCAATTGATGTGGCTGCGCTGCGTCCACAACTAACTAACTTAATAAGAGGAGTTACCGAATTTGGCCGAGACACAAACATTGTAACACGGGCAACTGTTTTTCGTAATCTTAGGGATGGAACGCAAAAGTCAGAGTGCAAGCAGGTCGCTGAATGGCTTGATAAAATGGGAGACCACTATATGTATCAAACAAGACGTGCAAGAAGCTATCGAGAGCACGCTGACCTTGGAGACTTTGCTTCAAGATGCTACGGGTCTGCATCAGCACTCTACCAAAAAGTTGGCTTTAAAAATAAGGAAAATGACTTTGGAAGAGAGCAAATCGAAATTCAAAAGAAGCTCTACGCCGCACACGCAAGACGTGGCCTTTCAAATTTGGCTAGACACTAGTGAAATTCTTATGGATTCAATTGAAACATCTAAGACGAGGCGAACAATCCGCATTTTCCAAAACAAAGAGGTTCAGTTTGAGGCCCTGGAGAAGTGCGTGGAAGCCGCTCGCTTGGCTCCAAGCGCCCGCAACACCCAGGAGCTTGAGTTTGTTGCCGTGAGCAAGGCCGAAAAGCTGGCGCAGTTGAATGAGGCCGCGCGCTTTGGCGGAGTTGTTGCAGAGAAAGGGCGGGTAAAGGGAGAGGAAGCAAAGGCCTTCATTGCAATAATTGCCGACAAGGAAAAGTCTGACGAAACCTACACCCCGATTAACGTTGGAATTGCCGCGCAGGCAATTGTTTTAAGCGCGTTCGAGCAGGGACTGGGAAGCTGCATGATGGGAGCAATTGAAAGGGACAAAATAAGGGAAATTCTTGAGATTCCGGAAAACCATTCCCTGCCGCTTGTTATTGCCCTGGGGTATCCAAAAGAGAAGCCTGTGGCCGAGGAAGCTAAGGGAAATAATTTGCGCTCCTGGATTGATGAAGAGGGCGTGCTGCACGTTCCAAAGCGCACCCTAAAAGATGTGCTGCACAGGGACGGGTTTTAGAACAATGGAATTCAACAAGCTAATCCCAGAACTATCAGTTTCAGACATTAACCAAAGTCTTGAATTTTATACAAAAGTTCTTGGATTCAAAATTGAATACCAACGAGAAGAAGAAAAGTTTGCATTCCTTTCATACAACAAAAGCCAGCTAATGATTGAAGAAAGTAATGGCAAGTGGGAAACGGGAAAACTTGAATACCCGTTTGGGCGTGGTGTAAACTTTCAAATTGAAACCAATGAAATAGATCACTTGGTTGAATCGCTCAAAAAGAACAGACACCCGATTAAAATAATGCCGGAGGAAAACTGGTACAGAAAGGGGAATGAGCTGGTGGGAAATAAAGAGTTCCTGGTAACAGACCCTGACGGCTATCTTCTAAGATTTGCGCAAGACCTTGGAAGAAGGGCTGTTAAGTAAATTAAAAGAGAACGTCAAACGCTTTCTTTCCCTCAATTGAGAGGATGAATTCGTAGCGCGCGTCAACGTAATCCTGGATTTTCTGAACCTCTTCCTCTGTCAGGTGCTTAAAGCGCCCCTGCAGCTCAAGGTAGTCCAGCACAGGCTTTGGCTTCTCAACCTTCTGGTTGAATTTGAGTACGCCGTCATCTAGTTCGTAGAGAGGGAATACGCGGGTGTGAACCGCAAGCCGGCTTAACTCAATGACC
>JAFCCZ010000026.1 GCA_017609945.1 Candidatus Iainarchaeum sp. | reverse complement strand
AGAAATCACTTCTTTCTTTTTCTTATAAGTCAAAGTTTTAGGCTTTTTTGCTTTCGTATAGTACAACTCCAATCTTGCTAGTAATAAATACTCCCTTCGTTAATGGTAAACATAAATCTAAAAGACTGTTATTTCACTATGCTAATGAAAATCTCCCCAAACCACTCTTCCTGCCAGGCGTTAATCTTTCCCTTGTTCATCAGGAAGAGAAGGGGAATAAAAACGTAAACCATTTCAACCGGGGTTTGCTCGTTCAGGAGCTGGGAAAAGGTCACAAGGCCCTGGGAGTCAGCCCTCTCGGAAATCCTTTGCTCTATGTCTGAGACCCTTTCCTCAATGCTTCCCTCGCCCACCAAAACGTTGAATTCAGGAATTTCCTTTGAGCGAAGGATTGAATTCTGCTTGTGCTTGGTTTTGTTGAGTACGTCTGCAATTCCTTCAACCAGCTCGTCAAGCGAAACCTTGCCCTCTCTGAAACGCCTGACCCCCTTTAGTTCGGGAATGCTGTCCTCAAGCATCTGAATGTCCTCCTGAGAAAGCTCCTCTGTGACCTCTTCGTCGTCAATCCCACGAAGCTTTAGGGCGCGGGCCTTCATTTTGAGAAGGATTGCGGAGGCGAGGATGGCGTTTGCCGGAACCTTGAGGTTTGCGTGCTCCAGCTGGCCGACCTTTTCAAGAAACTTGTCAGCAAGAGCGCAGATGTCAATATCCCAGGGATCCATCTGCTCTGTTTTAACGAGCTCCAGTAGAATAGATTTCCAAGCCGGCTGGTCTATGAGATCAACGAGATCTGGCAGCGGCTGCTGGGTTTCCGGAATTTGCTCTGAATTTTCGGACATAATAAAGATTTTAATAAGATTAGCTATTTATACTTTTGCCAAAACATGGAGTTGAAAGCGTTGGAAAGGGTTAAAACTGGGATAAAAGGCCTTGATGAATTAATTGAGGGGGGAATTCCAAGGGGAAGCAGCGTGCTTGTAGCCGGCTCAAGCGGAACCGGAAAAAGCATTATGAGCATGCAATACCTTTACAATGGCGCAAAGCAGTTCCAGGAACCAGGGGTTTTTGTCACAGTTGAAAGCAATGTGCACACAATTTCGTGGGACCTGGAGAGCTTCAATTGGGACATTAAGGCAATGCAGGAAGACAAGCTGATGTTAATTTACAGGATAAAGCCGTCTGATAACGTGCAGAAGAAATTTGTGGTTGAAAAGATTGAAAGCGAACTCAATGCCATTGAGGAAAAGGTAAAGGAAATCGGCGCCAAGAGACTTGTTATTGACTCCACAACCGCGCTTGGGACCTGTGTGGCGCCGGGAAACTTCCGCTCACTACTGTTCAGGTTCATTGACAGGCTGAAGGACTTTGACTGCACTACAATGCTTACAACTGAAACCAAGAACATTAAAACAAGTTTTAGCGCGTTTGGCGTGGAAGAATTTTTGGCTGACGGGGTTGTGGTACTTTACTTTACGCCGCCCCACAGAAGCATGTTTGTGAGAAAAATGCGCGGAACAGACCATGACAAGAACGTGCACCCGTTTGAGATAACAACAAACGGGATAGAAATAAGGCCCAAAGAACAGATTCTTTGGGAAGCGATTAAGTAATCGGACTTCATTTTCGTGAACCTTTTGGAAGCGAGCGTAGCGAGTGCTCCGAAAAGGTTCTAGGTTCCCTCTTGCCATGAGGCAAGATACTTTTTTTGCTCTTCTGTAAGCTCGTCAATTGAGACGCCCATTGTCTTGAGCTTTACGACTGCAATCTCTACATCAACCTCTTCCGGGAGAATGTGAACTTTTGGCTCAAGCTTTCCCTTGTTCTTCAGCCCGTATTCAAGCGCAAGGACCTGGCCACAGAACGAAAGGTCCATTACCTCGCTTGGGTGCCCTTCTGCAGAGGCAAGGTTTACAAGCCTGCCTTCGGCGCAAAGATAAATTCTTCTGCCGTTATCCAAAAGGTATTCGTCAAGCTGCCATCTGATTCTCTTCTTCCCCTTTGCCATTTTCTCAAGGCCTGAGACATTTATTTCGCAGTCAAAGTGGCCGGAGTTTGCTAGAATTGCACCGTCCCTCATTTCCCTAATGTGGTGCACGTCAATCACGTGCTTGTCGCCGGTAACTGTAATAAAAATGTGACCAAGTGGGGCGGCGTCGGCAATCGGCATTACGCGGAAACCGTCCTGTCTTGCCTGCAGGGCCCTAACCGGCTTTACCTCGCAAACTATTATGTTGGCTCCAAGGCCTGAAGCACGAAGCGCGACCCCCTTTCCGCAATCGCCGTAGCCTGAAATCACAACCGTTTTTCCGGAAAAGAGAACATTTGTTGCGCGAAGAATTCCGTCAATAGTGCTCTGGCCTGTTCCGTAATAATTGTCAAACAGGTGCTTTGTACGGTTGTCGTTTACCGCAATAATCGGGTATTTCAGGGCTTTGTCCTTCTCCATTGCCCTAAGGCGAATTACTCCAGTGGTTGTTTCCTCTGTTCCAACAATAAGGCCTTTCAAGAGCTCCGGCCTCTTGGAATGAATCTCCGAAATAATGTCACAGCCGTCGTCAATTGTTGCGTTTGGCTTGAAGTCAAGAACCTTGTTCAGGTACTTGTAGTAATCCTCTTTGGTTTCTCCCTTGTAGGCAAAAACGTTTACGCCGTCCTTTGCAAGGGCCGCGGCAACGTCGTCCTGCGTGCTCAAAGGATTGCAGCCGGTTATTGCAACCTCTGCTCCCCCGGCAATAAGGGTTTGCACAAGGTTTGCGGTTTCCTTGGTAACGTGCAAAGCCATCCCAATGCGAAGGCCCTTAAGCGGCTTTTCTCTCTCAAACCGGACTCTGATTTCGCCCAGTGCAGGCATGTTATGCCTGGCGTAATCAATATTCATCTTTCCCTGTTCTGCAAGGGACTCATCCTTTACCTCAAACGGCACAATATCAGCTCCTAAAAAAAGAAAATTCAGTACTCTAAAATTGCATAGGAAAAGGCTTTTAAATGAAAGCAGCAGTTTTCTTTCTATGGCGGGCAGCTTAAATAAACCAGGAAACCGGGGAAAGGGCAGGGGCAAAAAAAGGCCAGGCAAAAAACTAAGGCGCAATGTGAGAGCAGGGCGGGCTGAAGATAAATTCAACACAACTGTAAAGAGAGAGCAAGGAAACCTGAATAGTTGGAGAGAAAAACACGGCCAGGCCAAAAGCAATGGAAGGCGCCTCGATAGAATTAGAGCGGAAAGAATGATGATTACAATGCAAGCAAGAATTCTTACGGCAAGAAGAGAACTTCTGGAATTTGCGTTAACAGTTCAGTGGCCTGGCAGGATTAGAGAACTGGCAGAATGCGTGGTCAGGTCAAAAAAGCAGGCCAGAACAGAACTTGGGCAAATTGGAATTGAAATGGAAAACTGTGGTAGCCAAGTTAAAAGGCTTTACATACAAGAAAAAAGATCACTTCCACTAATAGACCCCCACCCAATCCCTGCAGTAAGACTTGGCCAATACGACAGTTTAATTGGAGAACTTGAAGCCCAAACCAAGAAAAAGCGCTTTGCCACAGTGGCAACAAAGGACCCGCGAAAAATGCAAGCCTCACTTATAGCGCAGGAAGAAAAATTGGAGCTGGAACTTGTAATTTCTATTGCAAAAACCGAAAGGCTAAGGCTGCTTTTGGGACACGCAAACCTCAGGAAAAGCCGTGGCTTTAAAACAAAGGCTGATGCAAGAAAGGCGCTTAGAGTGGAAGTTGCAAGAATAGAGTCAGCAAATGAAACATTGACAGGAATAAAACTTCAGCTAGAAATGATTGCAAAAAGTAAGAGAAGGCAATAAGCGCACCTATTACTCCAAAGTGGAAAGAACTGCTTCAACATTCTTCATGTTCTCTTCAAGGGCGCCGTTTGCGTCAATTTCCTTCAGGATTCCCTTGCCCTTGTAAAAGTCAACCAAGGGGCTGGTCTTTTCGGTGTAAACCCTTAAGCGTTCCCTTATTGCGTGGGGCTGGTCATCGTCCCTGTGGAAAAGCTCGCCCTGGCAATCATCACACTTTCCCTCAACCTTGGGCGGGATATTCTTAACGTGGTATATTTTTGAGCAGTTTTTGCACTGCCGCCTGCCGGATAAGCGTGCGACCAATGCCCTCAAGAATTTCGTCAAGCAACTCAGCCTGCCTGACAGTTCTAGGATAGCCGTCAAGAATAAAACCCTTTGCAACATCTGGCTCTGAAAGCCTATTCTTCACGATTTCAGCCATTGTGTTGTCGTCAACATACTGCCCGGAGTCCATAATCTGCTTTACCTTCCTGCCAAACTCGTCTTCCTTCTTTGCAGCGGCCCTCAGGATGTCGCCGGTGCTGATTTGCGGGATTTTGCGCGATTCACAAACCCTCTGCGCAATAGTCCCCTTCCCAGCACCGGGCGGGCCCAAAAAAATAAGGTTAAGCGACATCCAAATCCCCCTTAACTTTTTTCACAACCAACATGGCCAGAACATTCCGCACAATATTGCTGATTAGCACAGATAACATAAAAAGAAAAAAAGGGAGAATATTTTTTAAAGAGGTCCCATACCCTTTCGTTTTTCATCTCTCCAAGCTGCGTGATTTTCAGTGTGCAGCCATAATTTTCTTTATTTCTTTCGTTATTTTGAGAGCCTCCTCAAAATTTCTTTGCCACATGTTTCTTCCGAAAATCAAGCCATCAACACCCGCCTCAAGGCAAAGCTTTGCTTTGTTCAACAGGTCTTCGTCTCCAATTTTGCTTCCACCGGAAATAAGTACGCCGGTGGAACCAGCAGAGTGAATAACCCACCGCAATTGGTCAATCTGGCTAAGTTCAAGCAAGTCATTGTAGCCCTTGAATTGCCCTTCAGGATCATATTTTTCTCCACTGGGCCCCGCAGGCAAATTTATCTTTACAATATCCGCACCCAACTCATTTGCAACCCTTGCAGCATAATCAACCATTGCAAAGCTATTTTTTCCTCCTTTCCCGTCCACCGCCCTTCCACGGGGGTAACTCCACACAATCAAAGGCAATCCCGCTTTTTCCGCATCCCTTCTCACCTGCACCAATTGAATAAAATCCCTCTCCTGCAAAGGCGAACCGGTATACAGGGTATAACCCACTGCATCAGCCCCCAGTTCCAAAGCATCCTTCACAGTTGCCGTAATTGGTGAAAGCGCCTCAGCATCACTTGGAATATTTGTTTTCCCATTAAGCTTCAAAATTAACGGAATGTTATCCTTGTATTCCTTTTTTGCCCAATATTTCTTTGCCAGGCCAATATGAAAAACTATGCCGTTATAGCCACCTTCTATCGCAAGCTTCAACTGGAATTCGGGATCAACCGATGCAGGGTTCTTAAAAAAGTCGCCGCTGCCGTGCTCCAGGCCCTGGTCAACAGGCAAGAAAAGCATCTTCCCGTTCTTAACCCCAAATTCATACATTATTTTCTTCAAATGCCTCCTTTTCTCGCCACTCAGGCTTGGCAAATCAAGATTAAATTCCTGTGTTCTTCCATTCCCAACTTGCTTCAGTATTGCTTCCTCGATTTTAGATTCACTCATACAACATCACCTCTAAAAAAATGTTCTACTAATTCAATGGGCTTATTGCCCCCAATGTAAAGTGGGACCCGATGATCAATCGCTTTTGGGGCAATATCCAAAATTCTTTGCACCCCGTCACTTCCCCTGCCACCCGCTTGCTCAATAATAAAGCTCATGGGATTTGCCTCAAACAAAAGCCTTAGCTTTCCATCAGGCTTTTCTTTCAGGGAAGGATAGGAAAAGACCCCCCCATATGTTAATATCTGCTGAAAATCAGCGGTAAAACTGCCGCTGTACCTTAATTTGTATCCTTCACTCTCTAGCTGCGAAATGAATTGCCTATGTTCATCAACATAATCGATTGCCAGCCCGCCGGGAGAATAAATGTTCCCTTCAGGCAAGGTAATATTCTCTTTCCTCAAAACAAATTCGTTATCATGGTTTAAAACAAATTCGTGCACTCCCTGCTTTGCAGAATAAACCAATGTTGTTAGCGGCCCGTACAGAATATACATAGCGGCATCCATCTTATTTCCCTTCTCCAAAACATTTCCCTCATTGAAAATCCCGGCGATTGTCCCAACTGAAAGGTTCGTTGCAACACTGCTTACCCCGTCCAAAGGATCCAAAACAACTCCAAGTTCCCCCTTGCTTTTCACTATTTCAACAATACTGGATTGTTCTTCAGAAGCAACAGCCCTAACAAGTTTAGAGCGCCTCAAAGCGTCAATTAACAACTTGTCAGCCCACTTATCCAATTCAAGCTGCCTTTCCCCAAACATGTTTTTTGTGTTGCTATTAAAGTTATGGGTTAGAAAAGCTTTCTTTATCTCCCGCGCCCTATCGGCAACAAGTAAAATAATTTCCGCGATACTTCCATCTACCTCTTTAAGATGTTCACTTAGCTTCATACCGTACACCACCAGGCCCAAAAATTAGACCGTCTGTCTTGGAACAAGTAATGTTTTATACCTATAAAACCCTTCCCGCTATATAATATATTTTTCCATATTCAGATATATTTAAATTAAGTTGAATATTCTTTACTTGTAATTATATCTTGGGGGGCTGCAATTGAGGAGAAAAATAATCAAGCAGGGGGAAAACACCCTGACAATTACCCTGCCGGCAAAGTGGGCAAGGAAGGCAGGAATCAAGGCAGGGCACGAAGTTGAACTAACAGAAAAGGGGAACGACCTGGTTGTAGGGTCTGTTGGAAACGGGGATTTTCTTTCGCGGGAATTTGACGTCAAGAATGCCGACAAATACCTTGCGGCATACCCAAACAATGTTTTTCTGCGATTTATTGACACCTCCTACAGGGCAGGGTATGACGAGCTGAGAATTAATTTTGACGACGCAAGAATTTTGGAGCTGGTGCAGCATGAAACCGAATTCCTCTTGGGCTTTGAGGTGGTGGAACAGGGCGAGAATTATTGTGTTGTGAGGAACATCGCCTCAGGGGTTGAAACAGAACTTGACCCGGTCCTCAGGAGGATATTCCTAATAATCAGCGGAATGTTCAGGGACTCCTATGACGCGGCAAGGGCCGGAAAATTCAGCAGAATGAACAACATTGCAACCATTGAGAAAACAAGCAACAGGCTGACCAATTTCTGCGAAAGGCTGCTGAACAAGAACGGGTACAAGGACTTCAGAAAAACCGCCGTGATTTACGCAATGATTACCTTGCTTGAGCAGATTGCCGACGATTGCAGGGGGCTGTGCATTTATCTGGGGCAGTTTAGGGACAATGAGATAAAGCTCAGCAGGGAAACACTTTCGTTCTTCAAGCAGACAGTGAAACTGCTTGAAAGCTTTTACGGGCTTTTCTACAAGCAGGACAGGGTAAAGCTTTACGAGCTGTTGAGGAACAGGCACCACATCCTCAACAACAAGGCAATTGGGCTGATGCAGACGCAGCCAAAAAAGGAAATGGTTGTGCTGTGCCACCTCGCCTCCACAATGGGCAAAATTTACCACCTTGCGGAAGCCTATGATTAAGCCCGCTTGACCCTGAAGTCCACTACAACCTGGATTGTTTGCGCGGAAAAGCTCCGAACCATCTTCTTTCGCAGAACCCTGGTTTTCAGCCCAAGCTTTGAGGCGGTCTCGCGAATTCTTTTCAGGGGGCCGGAGAAGGGGTCATCAGTCGGGGAAAACTGGTAGAAGTGAATCACGCCGCCTGAGGGTTTTATTGAAAGCATTGTTGCCTCCAGAAATCCGCCAGCGTCTTTGGGCAAGGGCATCACTGCCCTGTCAAACTTCCCCCTGAACTTTGTGGAAGCAAGCTTGTTAACGTCTCCGAGAACGGGTTCAACCTTTTCCTGCGCTTTGTTCAAGGCAATGTTCTCGCGCATTAGCTTTACGGCGTGCGGATTTAATTCAATTGCAATCGCCTTTTCCATCGGGGAGTTTTTTGCAAACACCAGGGGAAATGGCCCAACTCCCGCAAAAAACGCGCCAACCACTTCTCCCTTTTTAATCAGCTTGCTGATTCTCTCACGCTCGTGCGAAAGGCGCGGGGAAAAGAAAACCTTGCCCAGATCAACTTTCATGCGGCAGCCACTTTCAATGTAGAGTGCGGTCTTGTTGCGCTTGCCCGCAATCACCTTAACCGGCTGGATCCTGAAAGAGCCCTTGTGAGCGCCTGAAATCTTGCACACCGTTTCAAAGCGGGGGTTCACACTGAGAAGGGCCTCGCCGACAACTTTCTCTTTCTTCTCAAGCTCCGGCGGGATCTCTATTACCGCGATGTTGCCCACGCTGTCAAATGATTTTACAAGGTAGCCAAGTTCACGCTTTGAAAGTTTTCCCCTGAGAACTTCCCTGAGGTTTCTGGGCTTTTTCTTTGCGCTGTCCATTCCAGAAAGTATTAAAACTGTTAACTAATTTAATGCTTTACTATGGAGATTTGGGAAACTCTTTTTGACTTATTTGGAAAGAGGATTGCGGAGTACGGGCAGTATGGCCCTGTTGAGTACCTTGTTTACGGCCTAATAATGTTTGCGGTTGCGTTCTTTGTGATATACCCAATTCTTGACCGGAAGGGCGTGAAATTTGATTACAGGTTTATGATTTCACTGCTCCCTTACATTCTGCTTGGAGCAGCCCTCAGGGTTTTGGGGGATATGCGCTTGCTTCCAAGAAGCTTTAGCCCACTTGAGTTGGGATACTGGGTTATAACGCCGGGAATATATGTTTCAATAGCCGTTGTAACAATTGCCTGCTTTTTTATTGCACGGGCCCTGTCGCAGAGAATTGGCCGGGATTTTCACAGGGTTTTTGCAGGGCTTGGGGTGGTTATTGCAGCCCCAATTGTGGTTTTTGAGATAGTGAATTTTTTGGCCTGGGGCGGGGTCGCAATTGTTCTTGCCCTGATCGCAGTTCTTTTGGGAACAGTGGTTCTGCTGCTCAACAAGTTCACGAAATCAAGGCTGATGAAGAGCAAGCTGAACATTCTTGTCCTGGCCTCACAGCTTCTTGACGGGAACGCAACCTTTGTCTCAATCCAATTCTTCAGGTGCGGGGAACAGCACCCCCTGTCAGAGTTCTTCCTAAAGCTCTTTCCGTTCTCTTTTGTGCTGGTGAAGATTGCCCTGGTTCTTGTGATTCTCCACTACGTTGACAAAGAGATTGAGAACGAGAATCTGCGAAACTTTGTGAAAATAATTGTTGCAATCCTCGGCTTTGCAACTGGGCTAAGGGACTTGCTTACCCTTGGGGTTGGAACCTGCCTCTGATTCGAAAAACAGGGGGGAAATTCCAAATACGCAGTAAGATATTTTAACCTTGCCTATTTGGATTCCAAACCTGGAAATTTTATTAACCGCCAAACAGTACTTCTAGCAGATGATAGCTACAAACTATATCTAAAAACCCGATACACAGGAGGCAACCTATCCCGGACAGGGAACTCCCACCACTTGGGCTTTGAAAGTCCTCCTCCCTGTATCACTTTCTTTTAACGGACTTTTAATTGCAAAAAAAAGAAATTAAATGGTGGCAATGGCCGGCTTCGGCGGTTTGGGGGAATTCACTTCCGCTTGATTTTCTTCTGTCCACCGGTAAGCAAGGCCCTGCGCGCTGGTTTCTTTCCAGGAACAGTACCACGCCTTATTACCCTCATCTCGCCGGTAACAAGCGGCAAGCCTGGCCCGGTTGGAACTGGGCCACGCCTTATTACCTTCATTTCACCGGTAACAAGCAACCCTTTTTTTCTCTTCGAGCTTCTTGGTTTCATACTATAAAAAGATTCAAACTAGTATTTAAACATAAGCTGCTGGAAGCTGTAGAGAAAAAAATGGAGAAGATGGTTGAGAGGTAAAAGAGATACTTTTATTCAATGCCCCTTAAGCGGGGAGAGCTTGTTCCCTTTCACCAGCCTTTCTGATGCCTTGTATAATTAACAAACCATCTCTCCGAAAGGGTATAGTGCTTCGGCATTTAAAAGGCTTTCTGCAACTCTGGGAAGTGAAGGGGTGAAGAGAAAAAATAAACGTTCAACGAAGGAAATTGTTGCAATTGGCGAAGCCTGATTTTGCTATCCCTTGATGAACATTGCGACCCCAAGCACCAGGAAAATTAACCCCAGAAAGGGGCTTACCGCTGAAACCGGTTCAGGAAGCGGTGGGAGGTAGGTCCCAATTGCCATGCCAAGCAAGAGCATTCCAACAAGCTGCTTTTCGCCCATAAAAACCGCAAAAATAATGTTGGAAGTTATATAAATTGGTTTCTAAGAACCAAAAAACAGGACGCTTACCTTTTTTAAAAAACAAAAAAACTTTCGGTTTCAAGAACTCCGTTAAATCCCCTTATCTTATCAATTAAATGATTCAGTTCCCAAGCGGTGGGCGCTGAAAGCTGGCAGAAAATATCATATCTCCCGGTAACCTCAACAACAGGCATTAGGCTGTTGATTTCCCTAATTTTTTCAGAAACCTTTTTTGTGGCCTTTGGAAGGCACTTTACCGCAACAATGCTTTCAAAGGAAAGGTTTGAGTCAAGCACAAGCGTAAAGGCGCGAATTATGCCCTTTAATTTGAGTTTTGAAACCCTCTTCCTGACCGTGCTCTCGCTTACACCCAATTCCTTTGCAATCTTCAGGAAAGGCATCCTGCTATCAATCTTAAGAAATTCAAGAATTTTTGTGTCAACTGGATCAAGAAGCATAAAAAAAATATTCAACGAAATTTATTTAAAAACACCACCTTTTTAACGAAATTCGCTGAAAAAGCCACTCTGCCTCCCGAATTTGAGAAAGACCTACTCAAAGAGCTTGCTAATGCTCTTGTTCTCGTGAATTCTTTTGATGGACTCGGCAAGCAGGTCGCTCACGTCCAAAACCTCAAGCTTTTTTAAAGCCTTGGCGTCAACCGGAATTGAGTTGGTTACAACCACCTTGTCAATTGCACTTTTCTCAATCTTCTGCAATGCGTTGTTTGAGAAAATCCCGTGCGTGGCAAAAACTGTGACGCTGGAGGCGCCCCCACTCTTCACGGTTTTTGCGGCAGCACAGATGGTTCCACCGGTATCAATCATGTCGTCAAAAACAATGCAGTCCTTGCCCTTTACGTTACCAATAAGGTGCGAGGCCTCAACCTCACCATGCTTTGGCCTGCGCTTGTTAACAATTGCTACGTCAACCCCAAGCTTTGCTGCCGCCTTGGTTGACTTTTTGGCGGAGCCGGCGTCGGGCGCAAGCACCATTGGATTGCTGAAACCGTTTTCCTTCACATACTTCAAAAATTTGGGCATAGCGGTAAGCACGTCAACTGGCATGTTAAAGAATCCCTGAATCTGCTCAGAGTGCAAATCAAGCGCAATAACGCGGTCGGCCCCGGCGGTTGAAAGGAGATCGGCAACAAGCTTTGCGGTAATTGGCTCGCGGGAAGCGGCCTTCCAGTCCTGGCGCGCGTAAGCATAGTGCGTTATTACAGGGGTAACTCTTGCAGCGGAAGCGCGCTTTGCCGCATCAAGCATTAAGAGCAGTTCAACAAGGTAATCGTTTACAGGCCCGTGAAGGCTCTGCACGAGAAAAATGTCGCACCCGCGGATGTTCTCAAGAAAGCGCGCGTAGGTTTCCCCGTTGTTGAACTTCTTTAACTCCATTTTCCCGAGCGGAACAACGAGGTGCTCGGCAATGCTCTTGGCAAGCCCTGGGCTGCCGCTTCCGGAAAAAACCTTCAAGGGGTGATTGTTCAAAATGGCCCACCAAGAAGAAATAGAACACAAAGTAATAAAAAAACTTGCGATTCAATACTTCCAAGGTGGTGCTGCCTGGTGGAAACGATTAAGTCAATTAAGGCAAGACAGGTTCTGGACAGCAGGGGCAATCCAACTGTTGAAGCAGAGGTTTTAACCGAAAAGGGCAGTTTTTTTGGAATTGTGCCAAGCGGAGCGAGCACCGGCGCAAGCGAAGCCCTTGAAATGCGCGACGGCGGAAATGTGTTCAAGGGAAAGGCCGTTTTAAATGCTGTTGGAAATGTCAACGGAGAAATTGCAGGCAAGATTGCTGGAATGGACTGCACGCGGCAGGGTGAAATCGACAAGGCAATGATTGAGCTTGACGGAACCGAGAACAAGGAAAAGCTCGGGGCAAACGCAATCCTTGCGGTAAGCATGGCCGTTTGCAGGGCAGGAGCCGCATCAAAGGGAACGCCGCTATTCAAGTACATTGCTGAACTGAGCGGAAACAGGGGAGAAGTGCTTCCAGCGCCGCAGATGAACGTAATGAACGGCGGAAAGCACGCCGGCCTTGATGAGGACATTCAGGAACAGATGATTGTTGCTGCTGGCGCAAAAACCTACAGCCATGCCGTGCAGGCAAGCGTTGAAACTTACCACACCCTGAAGGGAATTCTTAAGAAAAAGTTCGGGGCACAGGCCACCTTGGTTGGAGACGAGGGCGGTTTTGTCCCAAAAGTTGGAAGCGTTCAGGAAAGGCTTGACCTGATGAACCAGGCAATTGAAGAGGCAGGCTACAAGGACATTATGTCTTTGGCCATTGACAGTGCCTCGTCCGAATTCTTTGAGGACGGAAAATACAAACTCTACGGAAAAAAGTATTCTGCAGGGGAGCTCGTGGACTTTTATGCGGACCTGGTTTCAACCTACAGCGGAATTGTTTCGCTGGAGGACGGAATGGCCGAAGAGGACTGGGAAGGATGGAAGGCTCTAACCGAAAAGATAGGCGGCAAGGTGCAGATTGTTGGAGACGATTTGCTGGTAACAAACCCAAAGAGGATTGCAAGGGGCATTGAGGAAAAAAGCTGCAACGCCCTGCTGCTGAAAATAAACCAGATTGGCTCAATAAGCGAATCAATTGAGGCGGGAAAAGTTAGCAAGGAAGCAGGCTGGGGCGTTGTGGTAAGCCACAGAAGCGGCGAAACAGAGGACAGCTTTATTGCTGACTTTTTGGTTGGAATTGATGCCGGGCAAAGCAAGCTCGGGGCGCCGGCGAGAAGCGAAAGGAACGCAAAATACAACCAGCTGCTCAGAATAGAGGAAATGCTTGGGGAAAGCGGCAAATATTTTGGCGGGGGAATTTTGAAGTAAAGTGGAAGTGTCCAAGAATTTGCGCATAAAAGAAAGGAATATAAATGCCTGTAAACTATTAATGGTTTAGAATGCTTGAACTGGATTTAATTACTCTTGCTGTGCTTCTTGCCCTTAGCGCCTTCTTTTCAGGAGTTGAGACCGCACTTGTCTCAATTGACAGGGTAAGGGCAAGGCAGCTTGCGAAAAAGGGTTCAAAGGAAGCCCTTCTGATTGAAGAGTTTCAGGCAAACCCCCACAACATGCTCAGCGCAATCCTCATCGGAAACAACCTTGCTAACATTGCCTCAACGGCCATTGCAACAAACATTGCAATCCAGGTATTCCAAAGCCACGCAATTGGAATTGCAATCGGAATAATGACATTTTTGATTCTTGTGTTTGGAGAAATCACGCCAAAAAGCATCGCAGTGCAGAACGCGGAATTCATCGCAATGATTGTGATAAGGCCAATTAAGCTGCTTTCGCAGGCCCTGAGCCCGCTAATATGGCTTTTGGGCAGCGTCAGGATGATGATAATGCGCGTGGTCGGGGCCAAAGAACCAGAGCCCATGACAGAACAGGACATAAAAACAATGGTTACAATGGGGGCAGAGGCCGGGGCAATAGACAAAGAGGAAAGGGAGATGATTCACAGAATCTTCAAATTTGACGACATTGAAGTGGAGCAGGTCATGACACCGAGGGTGGAAATGAAGGCACTGCCGGCAACCACCAAACTAAAGGACATTAGGAGGCTGCTGGCCGAAACACCATTTTCCAGGATACCAGTCTATCAGGGAAAGCTTGACAATGTTATTGGGATATTTTACGTGAAAGACGCCTGGAGCCACATTAGCGGCAAGATGAACATAACACTGGAGAAGCTTGCCAAGCCTGCAATCTTTGTCCCAAAAACAAAGAAGATTGACAAGCTGCTGTCCCAGTTCCAAAGGGAACACATTCACATGGCAATAGTTGTCGGGGACTACGGCGGGGTACTGGGACTCGTGACACTTGAGGACTTGCTTGAGGAAATTGTCGGGGAGATAGTTGACGAGTCCGACGAGGTTTACACAGTGAACAAAACTGGAAAGAACAGCCACGAGGTAAACGGCAGAATTTCGCTCGGGCAGGTTAACAAGTTCCTTGGCACGAAAATGAAAAGCAGAGAGTATGATACCCTGAGCGGATTTATGATTGAGAAATTTGACAGGCTCCCGAAACAGAACGAAAAGCTAAAAGTGGGAAAGTATACCCTTGTTGCAGCAAGGGTAAGGCCGCCGAAGATTTTGAAAATAACTATTTTGAAGAATTGAAAGTGGAACTTTTCAAGGCAAATTCTGGAAACCGAAAGGTTTAAATATAATAATGAACATATGTTCATTATGGTTAGGCCAAAAAAAACAAGGTTTGTTGAATGCAAACCCGAAATTACTTACTTCAAGCCAAGGGCAATTCCATTGGCTGAGCTTGAGGAAGTCTGCCTGACAATCGGGGAGATAGAAGCGTTGAAACTTAAATTTCTAAAAAAGCTTGAGCAAGAGGAAGCCGCAAAAAAAATGAAGGTAAGCAGAACAACCTTTTGGAGAATACTTAACAGCGCCGGGGAAAAAATTTCAGATGCATTAATTAACGGAAAAGCCATTAGGATTAATGGTGGAACCTATAAATTTAGGAGGTGATATCATGCCAGGGGGAGATAGAACAGGACCTTTCGGAACATTCAGGAATTGTATGCCTGTTGGCCGCCAAGGAAACCAAACCTCGGTACCAGTTTATGGGAGAAGATTTTTTGGACGACAGTTCGGCGGAAGGGGCTTCAG
>JAFCCZ010000025.1 GCA_017609945.1 Candidatus Iainarchaeum sp. | reverse complement strand
CACTATTCTGAAATAAGCGGGGGCTATAACCGGCTTCACGGGCTGGAGCAGGCCAGGAAGGCCGCTATTATTAAGGACAATATTAAGCTGGGCGGCAAACTGCTTGATGTTGGGGCAGGAACAGGCTCTGCCACAAGGCTGTTTGAGGAAAGCTGTGAGTGCGTTGCCCTTGACCCAAGCGTTGAAATGCTCAGGCAGTATTCCGGATTGAAGGTTGTGGGCCGGGCTGAAGAGCTTCCGTTTAAGGGCAATAGCTTTGATTCGGTTGTGAGCCTTACCGCTCTTCACCATGCGGACCTGGAGGGGGCGTTTGCTGAAATTGAGAGGGTTTCCAAACCCGGTGCGGCAATTGCAATCAGCTTCTTCAAGCGCGCGAAAAACTTCGGGCCCGCGCAAAAGATTTTCGCAGGTTTTAGGGCAATTGACGCAAAATTTGATTGGATTTTCCTAAACAAATAATTCGCTTTTTAAATATTACCTTTTTTAATATAAGTATATTAATTCGATTTATTGGCTCAATTGAAAATGGTTTTTTGCTATGGTTGGAAAAAAGCGCAAGAAAGTTGAAAAGCAGGAAAGTTCTGATGCGGGAAAGGCCGAGGGCAAGGCAAAGAAGCGATTGCCAAACCTGAAGAAATTCCTTGACGCGCAGAACACTTTGGCTGTCGCGGTAATAGCAATCTTTTTTGGGCTCATAATTGGAGTGGCCGCGCTGCCATTGATTATACTGCCGCCAGTTGACCAGAGTGGAACCTGTGAGGTCTGTGAGGTTGAAGTGCTTCAGCCCACTGCTGCTGCCTCAAAGGTTCTTGATTACATAAACGCCAACCTTTTGGCCGAAGGGGTTGTTGCCGAGAACGCTGTTGCCGAGTTCTTTGGAACCGCGCTTTACAAGGTTACTTTCAGCATTCCCTCAGAGGCAGGTGCCGATGAAGCAAACGTTTTTGTCTCGGTTGACGGGAAAACCATGTTTATTGCGATGGCAAACCAGAACATGTTTGATTTGGATGTCGCTCCCCCAAAGCCCGAGCCCGAGGGGCCCCCTCCGGAGTACACTGAAGGGGACAAGCAGAATCTTTCAGAGTTTGTTTCTTGCTTGGGGGAAAACGGGTTTGAAATATACGGTTCTACCGGCTGCGGCTGGACAATGCTGCTTATTGATTCTTTGGGCGGTTTGGAAATAACTGGGCCAATTTTCATTGACTGCGGTGCAACACCAGAAAATTGCACCTCTGACAAAATAAACGGCTATCCAACAATGATGATTAACGGGGAAGTTTATGGGGCAAGCCTTGAAAGCAGAAGCATATTGGAAATGGCTGCTGCCACCGGCTGTGAAGTGCCCGTGCTTAGTGTTGACCTTTCGGAGTATTCCGGCGGCGGCACTTGCTCCTAAGTTCTATTAAGCCATTGTCTGTTTTTCAGATAATTTAAGAGGGAGATGTAAATGGAAAAGCAGGAAATAAGTGGAACTAAGCTTAACCCTAAAATTCTTACAGTAGTGGTTATGGGCATAATTGCAGTTATTGCGGTTGTTGCGTTTGTTTCAACAACTGGCTTTTTCACGGTTCCTGAGGGGGCTGGCCCGGTTCCAAATGATCCGGTTTTTCCGCCGGTTCAGCCAAGCGAAATAACCACTTTTGTGGACTCAGGGGATGAGGTAGAGCTTGTTGACGGAAAGCCGGTTATAAGGCTTTTTTCAACCACTTACTGCGGCCACTGCAGGTGGGTTAGCTCAACCTATGAAAGGGTTGTCAAAGAGTATGTTGATGCTGGCAAAATTGTTGCCTACCACTGGGAAGTTGACATTAAGGATGACACACTAACACCTATTGCCGAGGGCCGTATTCCTGACAGCGAGATTCAGGTTTTCAGGAAATTTAACCCAATGGGCAGCATTCCAACCTTTGTTTTTGGCGGAAAGTATGTCAGGGTTGGAACTGGCTATGAAAGGCAGGATGATCTTGTTGCCGAGGAAGCCGAGTTCCGCGCGGTCATTGAGGCCCTGATTCAGCAAGCCGCCGAGTAAGGCCCAAACTTTGTTTTGTGCCCGGCAAATTTTTGCGGAATTGCAATTTATAAATTCCAGTTTATAAAAGGAAACCGAATTGCGCAAAGCAATCAGATTAAAAAAACAAACCCCTACAATTATTTTTACCGTTGGAAGTTAACAAAGCATACTTTTGGGAAAATTATTTTTAATTTTCCAAATATAAACTGTAGCATAATCATTGTTTATATACTGGTGTGCGTTTATTTAGTTCACAATGGTTTGTTTTTCAAAAAATGCCTTTTGAGTGAGTTGGTTTTTAGTGGTGAAGAAATTCCTGGAAAATGTTGAGAAAAGGGACGGAAGCTTTGCTCCCTACAGCAGAAAGCGCGTTGAGGACGCGATTTTTGCCGCTGCAAAGGCAGTGGGGGGCAGTGACAGGGCCAAGGCAGAGGAGATTGCCGAAAGGGTTGAGCACTCCCTGAAGAAGAGGTTTGGAACAGAACCGGCCTCTGTTGAGGTAATCCAGGATACTGTTGAAAAGGAGCTTATTGAAACAGGCCACGCCAAAACGGCCAAGGCATATATACTGTACAGGCAAAAGCGTGCCCAGATGAGGGACTCTGCTGCCTTCCTGCAGAAGGTGCAGAATATAATTCACGGTTATGTGCAGTTTTCCGACTGGAGGGTTGCGGAGAACAGCAATACTTCATATTCTCTTTCAGGGTTGCAGGCTCACATTAGCGGGGCGGTTATGGCAGAGTATGCTTTGCAGAACGTTTACCCAAAAGAGATTTCTGAGGCCCACAGAAGTGCCGATTTCCACATTCACGATTTGGGGAACGGTGCTTTCTCAGGCTATTGCGCCGGCTGGAGCCTGAGGGATTTGCTTGAGATGGGCTTTAATGGTGTTTCTGGAAGGGTTGCCGCCAAGCCTGCAAAGCACTTTAATGCTGCTTTGGGCCAGATTGTGAATTTTATGGGGACCCTGCAGAACGAGTGGGCCGGTGCCCAGGCATTCAGCAGTTTTGACACCTATCTTGCCCCGCTGATTAAAAAGGACGGGCTTGACTACAAGAGAGTTAAGCAGAGCATTCAGGAGTTTATTTTTGCCACCAACGCAACCAGCAGGTGGGGAAACCAGGTTCCATTCACCAATGTTACGCTTGACTGGGTTGTCCCGAAGGACATGAGGGATTTGCAGGTAATATACGGCGGAAAGGAGCTTGATTCCGAGTACTATGGGGATTTCCAGAAAGAGGTTGACATGATAAACAAGGGCTTTATTGAGGTTATGAGTGCGGGGGACATGAACGGAAGGGTTTTCACCTTTCCGATTCCAACCTACAATATTACAAAGGAGTTTGACTGGGATTCCGAGAATGCGCAGGCGCTCTTTGAGATGACCGCAAAGTACGGAATTCCCTACTTTCAGAACTTTATTAACAGCAGCCTGAAGCCAAGCGATGTGAGAAGCATGTGCTGTAGGCTGCAGCTTAACCTGAAGGAGCTGAGGCAGAAGACAGGGGGTCTTTTTGGCTCCGGTGAGAAGACCGGGAGCATTGGAGTTGTTACATTGAACATGTCAAAGCTTGGCTATCTGGCAAAGGACGATACAGATTTCTTTGAGAGGATTGAAACCCTTATGTATCTTGGAAAGGAAAGCCTTGAGATTAAGAGAAAGGAGGTTAACAAGCATATGGATGCCGGCCTGCTTCCCTGGAGCAAGCGCTTTTTGGACGGTTTCAACAACCATTTTTCAACGATCGGGCTTGTTGGAATGCACGAGTGCCTGCTGAACTTCCTTGGGAATGGAATTGAAACCAGGGAGGGCAGAGAGTTTGCGCTCAAAACACTTAACTTCTTCAGGGAAAGGCTCTCCGAGTACCAGGAGGAAACAGGCCACATTTACAACCTTGAGGCCACGCCTGCGGAGGGAACCTCCTACAGGCTTGCGAGGATTGACAAAAAGAACTATCCTGAAATTAAGACTTCGGGTGAAGCGGAACCGTTCTACACCAACAGCACTAACCTGCCGGTTGATTACACCAACGACATTTTTGATGCGTTGAAGCACCAGGATAAGTTGCAGTCAAGGTACACCGGTGGAACAGTGCTTCACGGTTTCATTGGCGAGGCAATTTCAAACGGGGAAAGTTGTGCAAAGCTTGTGAAAAAGATTGCTTACAACTTCAAGCTTCCTTATTACACAATAACCCCGACTTTTAGCATTTGCCCGGTTCACGGTTATGTAAAGGGCAAGCACGAGAAGTGCCCGGTTTCGGTAGACAAGGCCGGTGCAGGCAAAGACAAACAGGAGGTGAAGGTTAATGCCTGAGTGCGGACAAAAAACAGAGATTTACAGCAGGGTAGTTGGCTACCTTAGGCCTGTTGACCACTGGAATGCAGGCAAGAAAGAGGAGTTCAAGTTAAGGAAAACCTACTCCGAGAAAAAGGCCCTGGCGAAGGAATTTTAGCCAGGCAGTTTATTTTATTTTTATTGGAAAATAGCTGGTTCAAAATGCTTGTTTTCAAGGGACTCCAGAAGACTACCCTGATAGATTTTCCGGGAGAAATTGCATGCACGCTCTTTCTACCCAAGTGCAATTTTCGCTGCCCCTACTGCTACAACCCAAAGCTTGTTTTTGACAGGGACACAGGCCAGGCAATTCCAGAAAACGAGATTCTTGATTTTTTGGACGGCAGAAAGGGGCTGCTTGAGGGCGTCTGCATTACCGGTGGGGAGCCAACCCTTCATCCCGGGCTCCCGGAGTTTTGCAGAAAGGTTAAAGAGAAGGGTTTTTTGGTTAAGGTTGACACAAACGGCTCAAACCCAGGGATGCTGAAGCGCCTTATTGACGAGAAGCTTGTTGACTACATTGCAATGGACATAAAGGCCCCGCTTGAGAAGTATGATGAGGTTGCCGGGACAGAGGTTGACAAGGAGGCGATAAAGCAAAGCGTTGAGCTGATTAAGGAAAGCGGGGTTAAGTATGAATTCAGGACAACGATTTTGCCGAAATTCCTTTCACTGGATGACCTGCTTGAGATCGCGAAATGGCTTAAGGGGGCAAAGCTTTACGTGCTTCAGCAATTCTCCCCGGCCCCGGAAATGATTGACAAGTCCCTTGGGGGGGAGGAAAGATACTCTAAAGAGGAGCTTACCCGTTTTGGAACATTGCTTGCAAGCTTCTTTGAAAAGGTTGATGTGCGAAACGTTTAATTTTAAAGCTTAGTGCAGTTGTTTTTATTTATGGCTGGAGAAAAAATAACCAAAAACATGACTTTGGGCGAGATTGTCTCAAAGCACCCTGAATCTGCCGGGGTAATTATGAGTTATGGGCTGCACTGCATTGGCTGCCATGTTGCGGCTTGGGAGACCCTTGAACAGGGGGCAAAAAGCCATGGCCTGGGCGACAAGCAAATTGAGCAAATGGTTAAAGACGTAAATGCGGAGATTGAGAAGAAGAAAAAGGAGTGATTTTGTGGAGAGACCGTACATAGACTATTCAAAGTGCACTGCTTGCGGAACATGCATTGACATTTGCCCTGTAGGGGTTTTTGAAAAAGAGGGAGACAAGGTTGTCGTAAAGAACCCTGACGCGTGCATTCAGTGCAGGGCCTGTGAGGTAAGCTGCCCTGAAAAGGCAATCGAGGTCAAAGAGTAGGGCCCTGGGCCATTGAGGAATTTTTAATGCAATCGGCTTATTTAACGGGTTTGGGCGGGTGCCAGGAAGTTGGAAGAAGCAGTTTTCTCCTCGATTTCGGGGAAAAGATTCTCTTTGATGACGGCGTCAAGCTCACCCCCAAGGACACACAATATCCCCTGCCCGTAAAAACAAATCTGGACGGGATTGTGATATCGCACGCCCACCTTGATCACAGTGGTAACCTGCCTCACCTTTTTGCCGAATCAAACTTTCTTACCTATCTCACTCCCCCAACCCTGGACATTGCAAAAATTCTTTGGTTTGACACCCTTAAAATTGCCGGGTTTGAGGGAATTGACCTTGATTGGGGTGAAAACGAGATAAAGAAGACTGAGCGTTATGCCTTTCAAACCCCCTACCGCAGGCCGTTGGGCATAACAAAGAGCGGCACTCTTGAGTTCTTTGACGCAGGTCACATAATTGGGAGCGCAATGCCAAAGATTTCCTTCGGTGAAAAAAGCCTACTTTACACCGGCGATTTTAAGAAAGAGGAAACAAGGCTTTTCAATGGCGCGGACATGAATGTGGGCAACATAGACTATTTGATGATTGAGTCAACTTACGGCGACAGAAACCACCCTCCAAGAAAAGAGGTTGAAAGGCTTTTTGTGGAGGAAGTGCAGGACACGATTGACAGGGGCGGCTGGGCGCTGATTCCGGCCTTTGCGGTTGGAAGAAGCCAGGAGATAATTGACATTCTTGCAGAGTACAAGGTCAACGCGCCGATTTATCTGGATGGGATGTGCCAAAAAGTAGCAAGAGTAATGCTTTCATACCCCAAATATCTCAAAGACCACAAATTCCTAAAGAGGGCGCTTGAGAGCGCGGTCTGGGTAACGCGCCAGAGCTTTAGAAAGAAGGCCCTCAAACAGCCAAGCATTATAGTTACAACGGCCGGGATGCTTCAGGGTGGCCCGGTGTTGAACTACCTTAAAACCCTTTACAAGGACGAGAACAGCTCGGTAATTCTCACAGGCTACCAGGTGGAGGAAACAAAGGGCAGGCGCCTTATGGAAACAAAGAGGATAGAGATTGACGGAGAAGATTACGCGGTAAGGGCCAAGGTTGAGAAATTTGACTTTTCAGCCCACGCTTCCCAGCGGGAAATGCTTGAATCAATCAAAAAGTGGTCCCCTTCAATGGTTTTTTTAGTGCACGGTGACAAGGACGTAATGCCAGTGTTCAAGGACAAGATAACCGAAGAGCTTGGGATTGACACAACAATCCTTGAGCAGGGCAAAAAAATTGCACTGTAGAGCGCTTATGAAGATACTGGATTTGTTCAGGGAAAGCTTTTCCATGCTTGCAAAGCAGCCAAAGCTCTTTCTGCCAAAATTGATTATAGCAGCACTCTACGGTGCCGGAATGCTGTTCATTGCGTCGCTTTCGCTTGAAACTATAGTCCCCCTTTTAAGCCAGGAAATGAATGTGGAGATCGCAAGAAAGCTTGTTGTCCAGCTTCCGCTGCTTGTGCTATTCTTCTTTTACACGATTGCCGTATTTGCGGTAGACGTTCTGGTTAACGCAATGTACCCTGTAATGGTAAAGGACTTCAAGCAGGGCAAAGCAATTTCCTTCAAAACCGCGCTAAAATCTGCGGTTAAAAAATTCAAAGTGGTTTTTCCCACAATGCTTGTAATGCTTGGAATAGACCTCGCAATAACAATCCCCTTTTCACTGGCTTCAGCCGTATTCATACTAAACCGCAATACACTTGGCCTTGCGCTTTCCTTTGCCGCATTCCTTGTCGTGAGCTTTATTTTGATAGTGCTGTTCTACGTTGTTTATCCCATATCGGTCCTGAGGGAAAACAATTTTATCTCTGCACTTATTGGCTCGCTGAGAATGGGCAGGAAGAACGCAAAGCAGTTTTCCCTTCCCTCACTCATCCCGTTTACCCTTTCCGTTGTAAACTTTGCCCTGGCCTTTGACCCGGCCCTACTCATTGCCTTCATTGCGCTAAGGTTTTTGATGGCACTTGTTGCCACATACCACCTGGTGCTCAACCCAAACGTTTACCTTGCACTGGAGGGAAACCAATGAAGGGAATGTTTTGCCCAAATTGCGGTGCCACAAAGGGTCCGTTCATTAAGGGCCTGTGCAAGCAGTGCTTTCTCAACCAAAATAACCTGCTGTTGGTTCCGGAGGAAATCAAGGTAGAGCACTGCAAATTCTGCAACAAGATAAGGCTTGGTGGAAGGTGGGTTGAGCAGGGCGATAAGCCCCTGAAGAATTTTCTCGCAAAAAAGGCAAAGGTGAAGGAGCTCAGTGGCGCAAAACTGAGCGTTTCGCTTGAGCCGCTTGGCGAAACCACGCTTGCAAGGGTAAAGGCAGCCGGATCCATTGACGGAAACAAGCTCAGCGTTGAAGCAAAAACACTTGTTGTTCCGTCGGAAACCCAGTGCGATCCCTGCATGAGACTCCGCTCTGACTACTATGAGGCAAAAATCCAGGTAAGGTTTGATTCACCGACCGAGAAAGGCCGGCAGGAGCTTTTGGAAAAGATTGCCAAGCAGCTTGAATCGCTTAAGCCAAGGGACTCGCTTGCCTCAATAGCACAGGTTGTTTACAACAAGAAAGGGTTTGATGTGATTATTGGTTCCAACAGGGCTGCGCAAAAGATTGCGAAGAAACTCTCGCAAACCGCTTTGGCTCCCGTTAAAAAGTCTTCCTCTTTGGTGGGACGGGACAAGAGGGGCAAGGAAAAGAAGAGGTTTACCTACTGTCTGCGATTTTAGTTCTCAAACTTGCCGAGTTCGGCCAAAATTTCCTCAATTGGCTTCTTTGTAATAAGCAGGGGAATTTTTTCCCCCTCTGCAATCTTAACCGCGATTGGGTCAACGTTCTTTGCGTCAATGTTCCCATGCAGCACAACTATTGCCGGCTTCATGTCGGTTGAAAAGCGGCCAATCTTAACCGCAATAAGCGGACTTCTTCCATTCTCAACAAACCTGAAGATTAATGCTCTCTCAGGGGTCTTTCCGTAAAGTTGCATATACTCGTGCACCGGCACCTCAAGAATCACCTTCAACGAATCAATCAGCGTAAAACCGTAAACCTTTGTTTCCTTCAGCCTGCTTGGGTTTGCAACGCACTCTGCCCCAATCTTTTTTGCAAAATCGCTTCCCTTTATTGCGGAATAAAACTCATGCGTGTCAAAGATTTCCTCCTTTGGCTTGAAGTTCTTCTCAAGCTGCTTTGCAACCTTGCCGCCCCTGTTCTTGTCAATGTCGATTAGGGCAGTAACAAGCCTTTTGACTACGCCAATGCCAGGGCTCTTCCTTCGTCCTCCCTCGTAATCGCTCAGGGTTGAGCTGCTTATTTTAAGGAAGTCAGCAAGCTCTGTTTGAGTGACGCCGAAAATTTCTCGCCACTTCCTCATGCTGCCGCCCGGGTCCTTACTCAGACAGATTTCCCCCGCGATTGTTGCCGGTAGTTTCTCCAAAAAAGACTCCCCCAAAACTAGATTAGATTAAAGCCAAACAACTTTAAAAGCGTTTCGTCAATTGCCATTGAAAAATCTAAAAAATTAGGTTTTCAACGAATTCGCCTTTTTGCGAATTTTTGCGAACTTTTTGGAAGCCTTTCGTCTTTGTGAACTTTCTTTGAGAAAGTTCGCTCCGAAAAAGTTCTAAGCGAGCCCGGAGGGATTCGAACCCTCGACTTCTTCCTTAGGAGGGAAGCGCTCTATCCAAGCTGAGCTACGGGCCCACAGATACAAAATATGTGAATGCAAAAAATTATAATAAAAGCGTTAATACTGCCGCGGCCACGATTGGAATTGTAATGTTGTCGTCAATTGGGAGAAGCTCTGCGAGCATTCCGACAACCGCCGCAATCAGCGCAACCCACCACTCAAACAGCATGCCGAGGAAAAACAGGGAAACAAGTATCCCGCCAAGAGTTCCCTCAAGAGTTTTCTTTCCCGCAATCCTGTGCCTTCCAAACCTGATTCCAAAGATTGTTGAGGCCGCGTCCCCGTAGACGGCAACGCACAGTGCGCCGACAACAATTGCCTGTTCCTTGAAGAAAAACATCAAAATGATTGCTCCGAGAAAAAACATAAACGCGCCCTTTCCCGGCAGGGTTTTCTCATATTTTCTCTCAACAATCTGCACAAGGTTGAACAGAATGGGGATGCGCAGCCCGCTCTTTAGCAGGTAGCTTCCAACAAGCCCAAGCAGCATCGCGGCAGCAACCACTGTCAGGGCTGTTTCAGTTCCCGCAACAATCACAAGCGCGATGAACGCCGAACCGAAGAGGAAGTGAACAAACTGCCTTAAAATTTCCTGCCTCATTTTTTCTCACACAAAACAATTACGTGGTCTTTTTCAAAAGGTTTCAGTGAAACAACCTGCTTCACCCTAAACTCTTTCTCCAGCTCTGCAATCTCTTTTTTGAAAACCTTTTCAGGGTTTCCCTGGGAAATGCTTTTCGCCTTTATTGCAATAAGCCCGGGCTTTCCCTTTGGAAGGAAAAGTTTTGCGTTCTTGTTGAATATTCCTGCCTGGTTCTTCTGCGAAATGTCCTGGAAGAGCAAGTCAACCTGGTGCCCTTCCAGGTGCTCTCCATGATCTTTCGGCATGTTTGCGTCGGCAAGAATTGGAACGAAGTTCTCGCGGTCCTCGCACACCCCGATAAACTTTCTCATCACCCGCTCGCTTAAATCAACACCGAAAAGAACGCCATCCTTCCCAATAACATCGCTTACGTGGCTTGCGGTGGTTCCCTCACTGCTTCCAAGGTAGAGCACAGTACTCCCCTGCTTGATTGGAACCTCTTTCAGCCCGTTCTTTATTCCTGCTGCAAGCTTGCTTCTCCACGGGACCCATTCCCTGAACTCCTTCCCCTTCTCTGAGAAAAGCTTTTCTCCGTAGACCCTTTTTCCTGGAACAAGGTTTTTGGTGAAAAGCTTGCCGTTCCCCGAAAAAATTCCGCTAAATATTTGTTTCAAAAAAACACCGTTTGCTTAAAATCCAAGGGTAGCAAAATCTTTTATTCTGTTTCCTCCCAGGAAGCAGAAGCGATATCACTTTTTTAGCTGAGCAAGCCTTTTTTCCAGACTGGCTAAAAGCATTTTGCTGATATCCGTCTTTCCAAAATAGTCTTCCTTTGCGGCAATAGCCAGCTTGCCAGCAAGCGCCCGCGCCATATTGCCCCTTTT
>JAFCCZ010000102.1 GCA_017609945.1 Candidatus Iainarchaeum sp. | reverse complement strand
GGGCACGGCCAGCAATCTTTACAGAATCAACCCCAAACCGCTTAAAGTAGGGCATTGCACAAAGCCCGCAGTCCCGCATTTTAGAGCCAGACCACAGAGAGGCGTGGCTTTCCGCGATCTTTCTCTTTTCATCACTTTCCCCGCCCAAGGCCCTTGCCAGGTAGGGCGCCCTGCAGGCAAGAGAGCCGGCCTTCGCGAACTCCAAACTTGGTTCAACAACGTGCTGGAAAGTGCAGAGCCCGTCAATGTAGGGGCAGATAACGTTTAGCACAAAGCACTCCACCGATATTCCTTTCTCCTTTGCGTGCCCTGCAAGCTCTCCGATTTCCTCAACTGTCAAATGCCTTGGAAAAACCATTCTGGAAACGCCTAGGCCGGCAAAAAAATCAATTCCCTGGGCATTAAAAACAGGATTTCCTGTGCTCAAGGAAATTTCAACGTCAAGCTCTTCCCTGACTTTTGGGATAAGGGCAGCGTCAGCAATTATTAGCGAGTCAACCCCAACATTAACTGCTTTCTCAGCCTGCTGCATTACAACTGGCAGCTGCTTTTCTGAGTAAAAGTGCGCGTTGAGTGTGAGAAAAACCTTTGAGTTAAGGGAGTGCGCAGTCTCACACGATTTCTTTAGCTCTCCAAGGGACCCAAGGTTTGCGATCTTGTCGTGACGCAGGTTTATGCTGCTCACAAAAGTGTAGGTTTTCTGCCACTCGCTGTCAACCAAACCGCAGTAGAATTCGCTTGCGCCGGCCTCTGCAAGCGGCTTTATTTCGCTCTGTTTTGCAAACGGGGCAAGGATTTTCATGCAACCGCTAATATTGGCCAGTTAAAATATTATAATACCTTGTGGATTGGAGAAAATTGAGAGCAGGATACAAAAAATTCGTTTAGTTCTAGCCAAGCAAATTTTCAATGCCTATTTCCTGTATCTGCTCGTAATCTGAGTTGAACAGGAATAGCTTGTGCTTTACAAGGTCTGTTACTGCAATGAGTTCGCCGTCGGAAGAGGAAGCAATTTCAAGAACTGAGAGCTCGTCCGGGAACCCCCCGAACTCTCCAAAGTATAAAAATTCCTCTGTTGAAAAGTTGTAAACAATCACTTTCCTGTTTCTGTTATCGCAGAACATAAGGTTGCCGCTGCTGTCCAACGCAAAGCTTTCGTTGAACTCAACGTGCAGCCCTACCCTATTGTCAATGTCCCCAATACTTTCCAGGTTGTTCAACTCTGCGTCAAAGACCTCAATTGTCTTCTCCTTGTCATCTGTGATGTAAAGCCTGTCAGATGTCGCAAGAATTCCAAGAGGCAAAGTAATACCCTTTTCCTCATAGATGGAACCCAAAAACTCCCCGTCGGCATCAAACATTAAAACCTTCTTAGAACTGTCCTCTCCAACATATATTGTTCCGTCAGGACCAACCGCAAGGGCAACAGGCCAAAACAACTCCTTGTGCTTAATTGATTTGATATAGCTAAAGTCCTTTGAGAAAACAAGAATCCTGTGGTTCCAAGAATCGTTCACAAACAAATTGCCCTGCGCATCAAACGCAAGCCCTTTCGGAATGTTAAACTCTGAATTGCCAAAGCCCCTGATCCCCATTGTTCTCATGAGAACTCCCTTGCTGTCAAAGACGTTGATTCTGTGGTTGAGTGACTCTGAAACAGCTATCTGACCGGTTGGCGAAATCGCAACGTAGAACGGGGAGAAGCCGGTCAAGTGCCCGCCCAAAATTCCTGAAATAGAGTTCACCGGACTAAGATCCTTGTTCAGAATCTGCAGTCTCACGTTTCCCATTTCAGCAACATAGAGTTTGTCCTCTGCATCAAACCTTATTTTTGTGACGCCGTAGAATTGCCCAAGCCCGTTTCCAAGACCGCCTGTTTCTCTTATAAAGCTTCCAGATGAATCAAAAACTTTAAGCTTGCTCTCCCACATATCAACAACATGTAATTCTCCGGAACTGTTTACTGCAACAGCTGTCGGCTGGGTTAGTTCCTCTGTAATTGAGGAAAGGTAGTTCAGCTCTGCGTCAAAGACCTGTACCCTTGAGTTTCCTGAATCCGCAACATACACTTTTCCGTCGTGGAAAGTCACTTGCCCCGGAAAAATAAGCTGTTCGTTTCCTGTTCCCCTTCCGCCAATAAACTTGGTAAGCTTGAGTTCAGGGGAAAACAACGCAACAACACTGCTCATCTCGTCTGAAACGTAAATTTTTCCACCGGGCGCAATTGCGATTGACAAGTCTGCTCCGTCAATGTGCGGGGTGTCCTCCATTTTGGGGAATGTTTCACGTATATTGCCTTCAAAGTCCATTTCTTTGAGGAAATCCCCTTCCTTGGAGAATACCTGTATGCGCAACTCGCGATCTATTACATAGAGCTTGCCGTCCTCATCCAAATCAAGTGCGGCGGGAAAAAGAAGCTTTCCTGGCTCACGGCCACCGCTTAAGTAGCCTGTGTCAGTTACGGTTTCGCCGACGTTTTTAATGTGATTGAATTCAAGGTCGTAAATCATTATTCTGTGCCTTGACTCGTCCAAAACATACAGCCTGTTTGCTGCAGGATTGGCCGCTGCATCCGAAACAGACACTGGCTGCACAAAGAACCGGTCAACCTCTTTTACTGGGCAAAGTTCTGAACAAACGCCCCCGCAGTCAATTCCTTCCTCCAACTCGTCCTGAAGCCCGTTGGAACAGAGGTCAATTGGGGGAGGGGGCTCTGG
>JAFCCZ010000101.1 GCA_017609945.1 Candidatus Iainarchaeum sp. | reverse complement strand
ACCATAAGAACTACCCGGACCATAAGAACCACCTAGGCCATAGGAACCACCTCGGCCATAAGAATCACCTGGACCATAATAACCACCCATTCTACTAAATCCGCTGGAATATAATATTACATAATAACCATCGTATTTATTTGTCAAAGATTCATAATTGTAAACATCTAAGCCTAAGCCTTTTTTAACCGTCAGCCTATCGGCGATTCCTTTGGCTTTGTATATACTGATAGGCCAATCGTTGGTATTGGGGTCTTGAAATTTTACCTGGGTAATCGGCAGTAAGATATCGGTAAGATTCTCCGCTTGGGATAAAGCCAGGGGAGTGAATCCGTATTCGTCTTTGGTATTGGGGTCGGCATGATGTTTTAATAACAACTCGATCATCTCCCGGTCATTATTTTTTACAGCCAGGTGCAATGGGGTTTGCAGGCGTTCATTTGAGGTATTGGGATCAGCGCCCTTTTGCATAAGGAATTCGACTATCTCGGTGTTCCCATGTTGTACTGCCAGATGCAATGGGGTTTCTTGGTATTCTCCCACCACGTTCATGTCCGCTCCGTGATCGAGGAGGAGTTTGGCGATATCGATTTCTCCTTCGACCACCGCGGCATGCAGCAAGGTAATGTCAATATAATATTCCTTATTTTCCGATACATAGGTCGCTTTCTCGTTTATATCCTTGATGAATGGGATTATTTTCTCCAGTGTTTTATGATCAATGGATCTTATTACCTGGATGAAGTTTTCCACATTTACCGTAAAGTTGGGTAACGTACATGCATTTTCGAGCATCATGTTGATATTTTCAATACAATCTTTAACGACCGTTTGGTTTTTGAACTTAAACGTAGTTAACAGCGTTTTGATTTTATCGAGCGGAAATTTATCTTTTTGATATTTCAGAAGAATGTATTGATTGATTTTAGCCTGGTAATCATACAAATCCACCTTGATATAATGTCGTTTCTGGGAGTCTGTATCCCAGATGATACCCCTTAGTTGAGAGGTTTCAAATAATATAATCTCACGGGCACTTTTTGCTATTTCTGCTTTATTTTTCAACAAAATAAAATGATGTAATATACGGTCATGATTCGACCATACGGAGAAATCATTTTCTTCGGGAGAAGTTGTGAGAACTTGACGGAACCATTCATAGGGACGATCATTACACATCATCCAGGAATTGTAAAGCCACTCGTTATTTTTTATGTTCTGCCACTGCTCAGGAGTGATTACTCCATAGAATGACGGCATCCAGATATCCTCGTATATCTCATTATGTTCCCGTTCCGCGGTCTCCGGATCTATAATCCTGGTATTTTGAAATATTTCGCAGCCATACATTTTTGGCAGAAGGAAAATTATTTCGATGTCAGAGCTATAAAGACTGATGTTATTGTGCCAAATCGTTGATGTATCAATCGCGCCGAAAGGATAGGAAAATGTGGCGTAACCTAAAGATATGGTTTCTCTCTGAGTGGGAATTTCGTCCTTCCAGTTATATTGGGTCGGAACCAGGTATAAGGATTTTCGATTCTCCGGATCGTTGATATAATTTTTATATTCGCGCAAGAGGAAAATATTTTCCAGGAGGCAGGACAGGATGATAACAGGCGCAAAGAAAGCGAATATTAGAAAACCGGTCAGGATTTTTCTTTTGCGAGTCATAATTTTACAAAATCACATCTTGGTGGATTCATAAATCAAGATTGATTTCCCCCCATAGTAAATATGGGGGCTAACCGATTTATTATGGTCGTATGTAAACACGGTGGATTCGTCCCGGTTGAAGCGTCGACCTATGTTTTACGAGTCCAATATATTATACGTAGCGGCGAGGGAAAAGGAAAGGGGGAATTTTGAAAGGATAACTGGATTTATAGGATTGGTTTTAATATTCGGCCACGGACAAATAAGAATTTGTCCGTACTACTCAATTTCATAGCAATCCCCCCTAAACGAGTTCGTGGGAGCCATTATGTTTTCGGTTAAGCCACAGTCGCTTTGCGTCCAGAGTTTATCGCATTGAAGCCTCCGGCATGACAGCAATACAATATGCTGGTGGCCCTAAAGCGTTAAATTCCGAGGATTTGTTAGGGATAGAGCCCCCTAATGGAAATAATATTGTGCACAGATTATTGTGAGGAGCCAAATTTATAAAGTAAAAGTTCACCATTGACCATAGGGTGTTTCCGGCAAATCAGAATTGCTGAAAGGAATCCGGGGATTCTTCTTCGGCGGGCGTTGATGGCGAGTCTGGCGGATCGAATTGATCCGGGACGGGCACTAAGGGCAGGGGCGGGGAATATGCCCGGAGTTGATCCATTTGTCGGGAATAGACTTTGCGGACGAGAAATATAACGACGATGAAATAGAGGATATCCACAGCAATAGCGATCATATCGACCATATTGGCGTATATTAATTCATTGATCTCCTGCGCGTCAAGTGACACATGAATAGAAAATTGGCTAACTACAGCCGAAGTGACAAATAAAGCCCACCAGGTGCCGACCAGAGGATCGTCGGATTGACTGCGCCATTCGGCGGGATTGGTACTGGCTTTGACGATTTCTTTCATGGCCTGGTATGGTTTCCATAAATTGGCAAAGGGAATAAAGAACCATCCCACGCACCATCCGGGGGTGAACTGCAGGTCTTGGGCGCCGAGTTTTCGGGCATTATAGTTGGCACGATGGATCCAGATAAGGAATAAGATTAACAAAGTGAGGTGA
>JAFCCZ010000024.1 GCA_017609945.1 Candidatus Iainarchaeum sp. | reverse complement strand
CACAGCACGAGAAGCGCCTGGATTGTTAAGCGCTACAGCAATCTGCCTGTAGGTTGAAACCTTGCCCTTGGGAATTTCTTTAAGAAGCACCCAAACGCGCTCGTTGAAGTTCATACACCCTGCTTGTACAGATTGTTTTCTTTGATATATTGCAGGACCGACTCTGGAAGGAGTTCTGAAACATCTTCGCCCCTAAGAAACTTTTCCCGCACAACCGTGCTGCTTAAGTCAACCTCTTTTGCGCTAACGTGAATTGGCTTGCTTGCCTCAACAAGGTCACTTTTGTTGGATTTTGTTCCTGGAACAGGGAAAAGAATCAGCCTGGCCTCTTCAAGAATTTTCTCAGGGTTCTTCCAGGACTGGAATTCCGGGATAAGGTCTGTTCCAATCAGCCAGAAGTAATCGTTTTCGGGGAACCGTTTCTTTAGTTTGAGGATTGTGTCAATTGTGTAGGTTGGGTTGTCATTGAGGTCAATTGCCTTTAGGTTGGGCCGGCCATCAATCGCAAGCTCAATCATAGCCCTGCGGTCAGCAAGAGAGCTGACTTTGCCGTTTTCCTTGAACGCGTGCCAGTAAACCGGAATAAACCAGACCTCGTCAACAAGGCCCTGTTCAACAATTTCCGCGGCCGCATTAACGTGACCGTTGTGCACTGGATCAAATGTTCCACCGAACAAAGCAACTTTCATAGGAAACAACCGTTAAAGAATTTCAAGGGAAAAGTTTTTTGAAACAATGCCCTGCGTTAAAGAGCCCATGGAAATAATATTTGCGCCGCAGCCCGTGAAACGTTTAAGGTTCTTCAAGTTAATTCCGCCACTCAGCTCAATTTTGCCCCTAAAACCGCGGGAGCGAAGCTTCTTAATAGCGGCCTTTGCCTTTTCGGGAGAAAAATTGTCAAGCATTAAAATATCCGGCTTTGCGGTGATTGCGTCAAGGGCCTGGGAAAGAGATTCAACCTCCAAATCAACAACCATGCTGTTGCCATAGGCTTCACGGGCGGCAAGAACCGCATCGCTCGGCTTTGCAAAAAAGGGAAGATGGTTGTCCTTCAAGAGAACAAAGCTGTTGAGGTTAAGGCGGTAAGACCAGACGCCTGCAATCTCAGCGGCGTGGTTGTCAAAAAGGTTAAAGCCAGGCATTGTTTTTCTGGTCGTGGCAATTTTTATGCGCTTGCCAACAATCTTTTGGGCCTCACTGCAGGATGTTGCAACGGCAGACATCCTTGAAAGAACGTTGAGAGCGGTTCTCTCAACATTGAAGATTTGCCTGTTTGTTCCGCGCAGGGAGAGAACGGTTGAATTTGCGCGAATTTTTTGACCGTTCTTCTGCTTTGCGTTCGGTTTAACGTGCTTTAGCCTGAAAAGATAGCTTGCCTCCTCCAGGCCGGCGAGAACGCAGGATTTTTTTGCAACAATTCTGGCGCGGCACTTTTTCAATGGGGTAATGGCAGATGTAACGTCCCCAAAGCCAAGGTCGTCAAAAAGAATTTTTGAAAGCTGCCGCTTCATCTCAGCGGAAATCACTTCAACGCACCCCACAACTTTATTGCTGAATCAAGTTCTAAGTGGGTTTTGGCAAAGTGCTTGAGAGGAATCCCCTTCAATGAGGCCTCAACCGCATAGCGGGCAGCGCGTGAGCCAGCAAGCGTTCCGGAGGGATGCCCGTGGATTCCCCCACCCATCTGAATTATGATGTCGTTTCCCATTGCGCGCACAAGGAGCGGCACCTTTCCGGGATGCAGGCCGCCGGAGCAGACAGCAAACATTGGCTCTGTCTTCAGCCAGTTTTCGGCAAGCACGTGGTTTTTGCGGTCAGGCTGAACAACGCGGTCCTCAATCTCCTCTCCAATTGCCTGAACCTCTTCCTTGGCCCCCTCCATTTTGCCCACAATCGCGCCAACGTGCAATTGGTCCATTCCAATCAGGCGGCAGAGTTTTGCAAGCACAAGCATTGAAATTCCATGGTCCTTGGAGCGGGTGAAGGCCGCATGGCCGGCGCGGTGGGCGTGCAGAATCAGCGGAGGGCAATCGCTGCGGAACTGCTGGAGAGCGCTCCAGCCAACCGTTACAATGTCAACCATTGCGTAAGCGCTTCCAAGGGAACGGGCCGTTTTTGCGCGCCCCAACATTTCCTTGAAGGGCGCGGTAACGTTTGGCATATACTCTTTTCGCTCACCGGTAATTTTTTCTGCCCTGTCACGAAGCCTTAGGGTTTCCTTTAATCGCTTGCCGAACTTGTTGAATTTCATGCTGCTGAGGTTTTCATCGTCCTTCACAATGTCGCAGCCGCCGATCCAGGCGTTGAAGGCAACGCCTGCGTGCTCTTTTGCAGTCAAACCAAGCTTTGGCTTTACAATCGTTCCGAGGAGAGGGCGTTTTTTCACGCGCAGTTTTTTTCTGACGCCCTTGATCCCAAAGCGCGGGCCCTTAAATTTCTTGATAAAATAGTTGGGAAAATCGATGTCCTCCAGGCGCAAACCTGAAATCCCCTTCATTCCAAAAACGTTTCCTGCAATGCTGCTCAGCATCTGTGGGATGTTGCCTGGCTCAAATAGGTCGCCAGGGTAAGCAATTTTAATTGTGTGAGATTTCTTGTTGAGGTAGAAAATGCTCGGCTTAAGGGTTCTGACAATTCTCTCGTTGAGGGTTGAAATTTTTGTCCAAGTCCCAATACTTGACTCGCCAGCAACCATGCCGGCGGCCTTTTCAAAGGAAACGCCCCTGCCTGGCCTAACAGAGAATTCTACCACAAAGTCCTTCCGCGATGGCCGGTAAGAGCGGTCTATGAAATTGGAATATATGGAAGGTTTCATTTTATCAACTGCTTAAATTAAATGAAAACTCTTATTAAATTGTTTTGCATTTAAAGCAATTAGTGGTTAATGTGATTGTAGCAATTTCCGGACTGCCCGGGAGCGGAAAGAGCACGCTTGCGAAGAATTTGGCAAAGGCACTTGGCCTAAAGCATTACAGTGCCGGGGGGCTTTTGAGGCAGATTGCAAAAGAGCGCGGCCTTGGCCTGATTCAACTGCACGAGGCGATGGAGCACGACAAGGCAATTGACGAGGAGCTTGACAGGCGGACTGCCAAGCTGGCGGAGAAAGAGGACGACTTTGTTATTGACGGAAGGGTTGCCTGGCACTTTATTCCGCAAAGCGTTAAGATTTTTGTAAAGGTTGATTTAAAGGTTGCAGCTGAGAGGGTTTTTGCTGACACGCAGGCGGGCAAAGAGGAGCGGGGCAGTGAAAGTGAAAACATCAGCGTTGAACACACAGTGGAGAATATGAAACAGAGGATTGAAATGAACAAAGTGCGATACAAGAAGCTTTACGGAATTGATTACCTGGACGAGAAAAACTATGATTTGGTTCTGGATACCTCAAAATGCCCAGCTGACGAAACTTTGGAAAAGGCTCTGGCGTTTGTTAAACAAAAGATTAAAAAGGGGAAACGCAGTAATATTGATTAAAGTTAAATTTTTGTAAAAAAAGCGAGGGTGATTTTTTGGAAAGGGTTAAAACTGGAATAAAGGGCCTTGATACACTGCTTCAGGGAGGAATCCCAAAGGGAAGCAGCGTTCTGCTTTCAGGCGGGGCTGGAACCTGCAAAACCATTTTGAGCATGCAGTACATTTACAACGGGGCACTGCAATTCCAGGAACCCGGGCTCTTTGTTACAGTTGAAAGCAATGCAAAGAACATCATGTGGAACATGGAGAGCTTCAACTGGGACATTAAGAAACTGCAGGAAGACAAGCTTATGTCAATTTACAGGCTAAAGATTTCACCGGCCGGAGCCGAAATGGGCGAAATTGACGCAGAGCTTGAGGCAATAAATAAGCAGGTGCAGGCTCTTGGAGCCAAGAGACTTGTTATTGACTCCACAACGGCTCTTGGGATACTGATGAAGAACCCAGCATCAATAAGGAACACTCTTTTCAGGTTTGTTGACTCGGTTAAGGAACTGGACTGCACAAGCATTTTAACCGCTGAAATCGAAAGCGGTTCAAAAACAACTTTCAGCGCGTTTGGGGTGGAAGAGTTTTTGGCTGACGGGGTTATAGCGCTCTACTTTACGCCGCCTCACAGAAGCATGTTTGTGAGGAAGATGCGTGGGACAAACCACGACAAGAACGTGCACCCGTTCCAAATAGGAACAAACGGAGTGGAAATAAGGGCAAAAGAGCAGATAATCTGGGAAGCGATTAAGTAGAGCCTTTTGGAAGAAGCTTTTTGCGAACCGCTTTTTCAGCTTTGCTGAAAAGCGCCCTTTTCAAGCTTTGCTTGAAAACGGGTTTTTGGAAGCGTCAAGCGGAACATAGTTCCGCTGACCTCGTGGAGTCTTGCTCCACAGAGGTTTCGAAGAAACGCGCTCCGAAAAAGTTCAGGGCATGCTCTTTATTGCAAGCTTGATGTCGTCCGCGGTGATGGTTTTTCGCTTCGCGTGCTTGCTGAATTCCGCAGCCTGCTGCGCTATCTTGATTCCCCTTTCCTCAAGAATTTCGCTCAAAGCAAGGGCTGCATCCTCGCTGACGCGCACTCCGCCGGCCTTCCTGATAATCCTGTCAACAGCCGCTAAAGGCAATTCAGTCAATTTAAACGCACCTCCGATTAAATAAAGCCTAATATAAGGTTATTTTGGAAGAATATAAAAGCTTTTTCCCTTTTTTGGGCAAAAAAATTGAATTTGGGCCAAAATTCGGTTCTGGAGCGTGAAAAGCTTTAAATTGATTTAAACTTATTTTAATTTGTGAAACCCATGAAACGGTTTGTAGAGCACCCGCTGATTAAACGCGGAGAAATTGAGGACAGAGAATACCAAACCGGGCTGGGCAAGGTAGTTATTGAGAAGGGAAACACCCTTGTTGTGGCCCCAACCGCACTGGGAAAGACAATTATTGCGATTGTTTTGGGGGTCCAGCTCGTTGAAAAGGGCGGAAAAATACTGTTTCTTGCCCCAACCAAACCGCTTGCCGAACAGCACAAAAAAAGCTTTGAAAAGAAGACAAATATTCCAAAGGAAAAGATTGTGCTGTTGACAGGCAGCATTGAACCAAGGGAAAGGGCAAGGCTGTTTAAAGAGGCAGTTGTCGTTAACGCAACACCGCAGACAATTAGGAACGACCTGCGAAAGGGCAGAATTGACTTGGGTGAAGTAAAGCTATGCATATTTGACGAGTGCCACAGGGCGATCGGCGACTACAGCTATGTGGAAATTGCCGCAAAGTATGTTAAGCAGGCTAAGAGGCCGCTGATTCTGGGATTAACGGCCTCACCTGGAAGCAGTGAGGAAAAGATAACGGCAGTAAGGGACAACCTGTTCATAAAGAACATTGAAGTAAAGGACAGTGAGGACAGTGATGTAAAGCCGTATGTAAAGGAAATTGAAACAGAGTGGGTCACGGTAAAGCTTCCGGCAGACTTCTTGAAAATTAAAAATGCCCTTGAAGGATTCTCAAAAGAACAGATTGTTCTGCTCAAAAGAATGGGCCTTGTTCCCACAACAAACATCGGGTTTTTCAGCAAGACAAGGCAGCTTGAGCTGCAGGCAAAAATAAGGCAAAGGATTGGAAAGTACGGGAAAAGGCAGCCCTCACTTTACGCAGCGGCCTCAAAGCTTGCCGCGCTGATGAAGGCCTCTCACGCGCAACTACTGCTTGAAACACAAGGAATTAGCGCGCTGAACGATTACCTGGGAAGAATGCATGATGAGGAAAAAAAGCCAAAGGCGTCAAAGGCGCTAAAGGCCTTTGTGCGAAGCCCGCAGATTCACAGGGCAATAAAGATTGCTGAGAAAATGGAAGTCCAGGGAGTAGAACACCCAAAGCTTGCAGAGCTTGGGAAGATTTTAATGGATCAGTTCAGGGAAAACCCTGAAAGCAGGGCAATAGTTTTCAACCATTACAGGAGCAGCATTAGAACAGTTGTTGAATACCTTGAAGCAGTTCCGGGCGTGAAACCAAAAAGATTTATTGGACAGGCAACCAGGGGCCGGGACAAGGGAATGAGCCAAAAAGAGCAGGCCGAAGTGATCCAGGACCTCAGGCAGGGAAAGCACAACTGCCTTGTGGCAAGCAGCGTGGCGGAAGAGGGGCTGGACATTCCGGCAGTTGACCTGGTGGTTTTTTACGAGCCGGTTCCAAGCGAGATAAGGTCAATTCAGAGAAGGGGCCGGACAGGGCGGTTTTCAAAGGGCAGGGTAATTATTCTGATGGCTGAGAAAACAAGGGACGAGGCATTTTATTGGGTTTCACACCACAAAGAAAGGAAAATGAAGAAAGTGCTCTCTGGCCTGAAGGAAAATCCAAAAGAAAAGCAAACAAAACTCGGGACATGGTAAAATGGAAAGGGAGAGGGCAAAGCAGGAAACTCTGGAAAAGCACGCAAAGCGAAAGAAAAACCAGATAGTGGTTTACGTGGACTCAAGGGAGCAGAATTCTGCAATTGCCGACAAGCTCTCCTCGCTCGGCTGCGAGGTTCGCGTTAAAATGCTTGACGTTGGAGACTATGTTCTGAGCGATGCAGTGGTTGTTGAAAGGAAAACGATCGCAGACTTCCTGCAAAGCATTATTGACGGGCGCCTGTTTGAGCAGCTTGTGAGCATGAAAAGCAATTACGAGAAACCGCTGCTTTTGGTTGAAGGAAATTTTTCAAGGATTTATTCCATCAGGAACATTCACAAGAACAGTATTATTGGCGCGCTCACCTCGGCCGCACTGAACTACCAGGTTCCGGTTATGTTCACGGGAAGCGCGCGGGAAACAGTTGACTTCCTGCACAATATCGCGAAAAGGGAGCAGCTGGGAAAAAGCAAGGACATAAGGTTGAGGATTGGACGGAAAAAGATGACTCTTGCCGAACAGCAGAGGTTTGTTGTTGAATCACTCCCATTCGTTGGCCCAAAAATGGCAAAGGCCCTGCTAAAGAAATTTGGAAGCGTGCGCGAGATAGCAAATGCTTACAGCAAGGACCTGCAGAAGGTTGAAAACCTTGGATCAAAAAAAGCGAAGCACATCAAAAAGGTTTTCTGGGGGAAGTATGAGGAGAAGGAATGATGCCGGCCAGGAATTTAAAGTGGAGAATCGCACTGCTTGTGCTTGCGGTTGCCCCCCTGCTTTTTTTCAGTGAATTCTTAAATCACTTCTACGACCACTTTACCGGGAGCGTCACTGCAATAACGCAGCAGTGGCACATTGCTGCACTGAACATAATTTTCTTCACTGCATTCCTTATCCCGCTTTCGTTCAGAAGAAAGGCCAACTGGCAGGAGTATGGTTTGGTTAGCGCGTTCTTTGTCTCGCTCTTCATTGAAATGTACGGATTGCCGCTCTCAATGTTCATTGCCTCAAAATACCTTTTCACCGAAGCGGTGTACAAGCCGGTTAATGCAATAATGTTTAATTTTTTGGGTGTGGAATTTGCAATGACCGCGGGAATGATTTACGGACTTGTTGTAATGCTGCTGGGAATGCTGCTTATAGTAACCGGATGGATTACGCTCTACCGAAATCGCAAACGGGGCCTTGTTACAAAAGGGCTTTATGCACACTCAAGGCACCCGCAGTACCTTGGATTTATAATGGTCACAATTGGATGGTTTGTTGGGTGGCCCACGCTTTTAACAGCGGCGTTTGCGCCAATTCTAACCTACAAATATGTTCAGGTGTGCAGGAAGGAAGAGGAAGAGGTTTCAAAAAAGTTCCCGGAATACTCTGCTTACAAAAAAAGCACGCCGTTCCTTATCTAATCAGCGGAATGAAAGAATTCTTGCCGAATCGCTTGAGTAAACTGTGGAAATGAAATTGCAGTCTGCCTCAAGAATTCCGTGCTTGTAAACAGGAGACTCAACAGCGCCCTTGTGCAGGAAGAAAAAGTCAAATTCCCAGCGAGTGCTTTCAGCGAGAATCTTCAAACAGTTTGAGGTCCGCACAAGCACCTTCATAGAATCGTTGCGCTCGCTAAGGCCGGGAGCAAACTCAAAGTAGCCGTCCATCACAACCTGGCGCCGGGCAAGGTAGGTAAGCGGGTGCCCGCGGTCCCACTGTGAAAAAATCACTGAATTCTGCGGGGTGTTCTGTAGCCATGACATTGCAGCGCGCTCCGGCAAGCTGACAAAAAAGCCTGTGCCGCTTGCCTCAGAGAAGGCCACCATTGAACCAAGGATAAACAGCAGGGCAAGGAAGACCGGAAACGCGGAGCGGGTCTTCTCAAAAGCAAAGCCAAGGCCTGCGGCTGAAATTACCGCAACAGGCATTGTGAGAAATATTGCAAGCCTTATGCTGAAGGCAGCGTAAATAAGGGAGAAGAAAAACCAGGAGAGGAGAAAAACCTTCTTTCTTGCCTCTGACTTGACGAGACCGAGAACCAGGAAAATCCAGGAGAAAGTGAAGAAGGTGAAAATGCTGAGAAGAAGGAGCTTTGCGTTCTCGCTTGACTCAAGGGAGACTGAGGAGAGGTAATCCAGTGGAGAGTAGGGCAAAGAGTAAAGCCAGAGCATCCAGACAAGGGAACCAATCAGAATTATCAGAAGGGTTTTCCTGAAATTAAAATCCAGATGCTTTACCCTTGCAACAATCATCCAAATTATTAAAAAGCTGAAGAGGTAAAGCGAGGAAAGCGGATGCAGCAGAACCAGGGCAATTGTGAGAAGCAGGGCCGGTGAAAACTTTTTGATGTAGATTAGGAAGATTATTGCCGGAACAATGAGAAGGGCAAGGGAGTCAGGGCGGGCGTAGGCGGCCGTTCTCATTAAGTGAAGTGGCATTAATGCAATTGCAAGCGAGGCAAAGAGCGCAATGCTCTGGCTTTTAAAGAAACGCCTTGCAAAGGCAAAGGCAAGAAATACGGCTGCCGCGCCGTAAATCACGGGAAGGCTTGGAGTAAGGTTAATCACCCCAATTCCTGAGAGAATTGAGAAGCAGGCAATTGTTGTGTGAAACAGGGGAGCATAGCTGTAGTGGCGGCCCTGCATTGAAAGGGAATCAAATTCAGGAACAGCCTGCCCTTCAACAACCATTTCCGACATCCTTGCGTGAAACCAGGGGTCTGGGCCGGTCATTGAACCAATGAACAGCGGGAAGGACCTGATTAAGAGTGCCAGAAGGAAGATTGCCAGCAGTGCTTTTTTGTTAACCAAGTAACCCCCATAAAAATAGGCAGGGGAAAAATTAAAAAGCATATAAAGCGTACTATTAGTGATGAAAAAACTGGTGAAGGCGGTGGCAAAAAGCAAAGTCTCTTTGTTGATTGAACCCGAGAACATAAAGCCCTCAACTCCGCAAATGCGGGTGAGGGGGGTTTTCAACCCTGCGGCCGTGAGGCTTCAGAACGGCAAAATTTTGCTTATGGCAAGGATTGCCGAAACCCCAATTCACGGGAAACGCTATTTTATCTCGGCAATGATGACCGGAACGGAAAGAAAGCCTAAAATGAAAATGGAGAAAATTCCGAGAAGCAGGGGAACTGTTGAGGAAAGGGGATTCCGCACAAAGTTTGGAATGTGGAAGCTTCCCACGATTTCGCATTTGAGAAAGATTCTTCTTGACGAGACAGGAATGTTTGTTGAAAAAATCGGGACAGAGCACGACTTTTGCGGCTGCGACGTTGACGGCGACCTTGGGGTTGAAGACCCAAGAATAACACATTTCAAGAGGCAAAATTTTTATGCAATGACCTATGTAAGTGTCTCGACAAAAAGCGGGGTCTCAACGTCCCTGGCCACTTCAAAAAACCTTCAGGGCTGGACCAGGCGCGGCATAATTTTCAGGCAGCAGAACAAGGACGTTGCGCTTTTCCCCGAAAAAATCAAGGGCTACTATGTGGCACTGCACCGCCCAGAGGGGGCAATGATTTTTGACAAGCCAAGCATCTGGATTTCATACTCAAAAGACCTCATATTTTGGGGAAAGGACAAGACACTGCTTGCCCCAAGAAAAAAGGGCTGGGACTCGCTAAGAATAGGGCCTGGAACAGTTCCAATCAAAGTAAAGGAAGGGTATTTGGAAATATACCACGGGGTTAGCTTGAGCAGGGCAAACGACCCTGAATCCAGAAAAATCTACAGGGCCGGCGCGCTACTGTTTGATAGAAAGAACCCGGAAAAGATCCTGGCAAGAACCCCAAAGGACAAGCCGCTGTTTTCACCGGACCCAAAACTTGAGAAAAAGGGATTTGTTGAACAAGTGGTGTTTCCAACGGGAACTATTACCACAAACAGGGAAAAAGACCTTTTGATTTACTCTGGGGCGGCAGACAGCAGGATTACAGTCAGAAAAATGGCAATAAAGGACATTTTGAATTCGCTTGAATGAAATTTTGGAGATGGGAACAAACCAAAGATTTAAATTCCCTTGCCAGCGTAATTATTCCGTTAACGGGCACAAATAACCGAATTTTGCCCAAATTCGTTGTTTTGAAGTGGTTTTATGACACAATGGCATCGTAAGGCAAGGAGAAAGCCATCAGGCGGAATTCGCACTGCCAAGCGAAGGAGAGACAAGAGACTGACCGAAAAAGGCGGCCTGCCCACCCACACCGCAATAGCCGAGGAAGAGGAAAGGCGGACTGTTGTAAAGGGAAGGGGCTCAACCCACAAGGTAAAGGAAAGGCGAGCGAAATTCGCAAGCGTTTCAACCCCCAAATCAAAGAAGGCCGAAAAGGCAGAGATCCTAAGCGTTGAGGAAAACGACGCAAACAGACTATTTGTAAGACGAAACATAATCACCAAGGGAGCAGTAATCAAGGTAAAGCTCGGTGGAAAGGAAGAGAAAGCAAAGGTCACCTCAAGGCCAGGCCAACAGGGCCAAATCCAGGCAGTACTGGTCGAAGAAAAGAAATAAGCGGATTTTACGAAAAAAGGCGAAAAAAGGCTTTGCTCCGAAAGCCCGAAATTCGCACTACTTTGGGAGCAGGAACGCTACTTTTGGAGCAGAATGCTCAAAACCTCCTTTTGGTAGGAGAGGGGGTGAAATCGCATGAAAATGAGCAACGAAAAGCTAATAAACTACTTTCAACTTATAAAGCAACGAATGGCAGTAAGACTTCCAGATTTAATTGGATTTATTGTAATAATTACTGTTTCTTTTTTTGTAATCTTTGTCATTGGAAGTAAAGTACTAATGGACCTACCAACAGCAGGGGGATTAGCGTATTTTTCTGCAATAATAATTGGTTTAATT
>JAFCCZ010000100.1 GCA_017609945.1 Candidatus Iainarchaeum sp. | reverse complement strand
AACCAGTCTATTACGTCCCAGGCTCTTTTTGTGCCCAGCTCATATGCCTTTGCATAGCTCACCCCTGTCTTGCGTGCATAGCGCCTGTTCCCGTCAGGAATAAACGCTATTGTGTTTAGTTTCGCCAATTTGAACCACTTGAAGCCATTAGAATTTATAATTCAAGGCAAGAACTATATTTAAATCTTATTAGTACATTCTTCGTAATTAGTCATACTGCTGGTTTAGCAGGACCTCTATTCCGTCTTTTCCTATTTTGTATGGCACAATTTCTTTGACATGGCTTCCGCTTCTGAGCTTTAATATTTCAAGGGCGTTTCTTCTCTTGCCGCGAATTCTAATGTTGTACAGTACAACAACCCCGTCTGCGAGGAACTCTTCCACCCCGCTTCTGCTGTAAACTTTTGGATCCTGTTCGGTCTCTCCAATCACAAGGTTTATTGAGTTAAATTCCTCCAGCATTTCAAACAATTCCCTTATATATTTCCTGTAACTGTTCTCGTGCTCAAATGCGATTGAGAGCGCGGAGAGAGAGTCAATGCATATCCTGTCAGGCTTTATCGGAAGCTCTAGTGTTGGAAGCTTTATGTGAAGCGAACCAACTTCCTTTGCAAGAATTCCCTCAACCATTCTCGCAATCTTTGACGGGTCAAGCTTTATTATTGCAACAAGGCCCTTTTTTTGCAGCTTGTCAAAGTCCCAGCCGAAATTCTTCTTCATGTGCATAATGATTCTTTCAGGCCTTTCCTCAAATGAAATATAGACTCCTTTCTCCCCCTTTAGTGCTGCGTGGTAGATGCTTTGCATGCAGAAAGTTGTTTTTCCTGTTCCCGCCCCACCTGAGATTAGGGTGGTGCTTCCAATCTCAAACCCCTTGTCTGAGAGAAGTTCGTCAAATTTGTCAACGTGAACAGGCTTTACTTCCACAGTATAGGTGGGCTCTTTTTTTACCTTTACTTTGGCCTTCTTGGGCTTTTGCACCGGTTCTTCCGCTGGTTCAGGCACCGGGGCTATCTTTCTTCTGAAAATTTTTTTGATAAAGTCTGTTTTCATCCTTATTTCACCTAAGAAACAGGTCTTACCCTTTTTTTAACTTTTCCTCTGTCTCGTTTAGCTCTGAATTCATTGCGGCAATTTTTTTGTCATAGCTTTCCTTGCTTATTCCGCCCTTGTTAAAATATTTTTTCTGGAGTTCTTCCATTTCCTTCTTGAGTTCCTTTCTTCTCTTTGAGAGTTGTTTCCCGCTTTTTCTCTCCCTTAACTTGGGCAAAACCCTGTAATATATCCCCAAAAGTATTACCAGTGCCACAGCAATATATGGCAGCACTGAAAGCACCACTGGAATTATGTCCTCTGCAAACGTGATTTCAATTGCGGAAACTCCCTCGTTTCCATACTGGTCTGTTGCAGTAAACCTGATTCTTTTAATCCCTATGTCTCCAATTTCTGTCTTTAGATTGAGGGTAAAAATTCCACCCCCCTGGCTCTCCATTTCAAAATTGTTTATTCCGTCATTTACTGAGGCGGTCATTTGCTCCGGCAGTTCGCCGCCTTCATAATTTGCCCTTATCTGCAGTGGAACAGTGGAGCCCGCTCCAAACTGCCTTGCCTTTGGCTCAATTATTTCTATTAAAACAGGGGCCGTTCCAATCTCAGTGCCTGCGCTGTTTTCTCCGCCGTAAATGCCTTGCTCTGTTTCCTTTTCAACGGTAACATAAATTTTCCACATGCCAAGCTTTTCATCCAAAGGAATTTTGTATCCAATGGAGTAAACCCCCTCTCCCACCGGGGAAAGCCTTTGCTTTCTGCCGTTTGGAAACCAGGTAAAAACATTTTCAGTTTCAACAGGTTTGCCTGTATCGGTTATTCTCACACTAATGTTGATTTCGTCCCCTCTGGGATGTGTTTCAGCGCTTGGGCTGAGAAATGTCACAAGGTAAAACTTGCTTTCCCTAGCCTGGTTCACCTTTACCGTTATGCTATCTTCAGTTTCTCCAGTTACCTTGAGTTCCCACACCCCTGCAGGGTCGCTGAATCCAATCAAATAATTTAAGTCAAATCCACTGTTAATACACCGCACGTTTTCTTCCGAAATTTCCCTTCCAATGCTGGAAATTGAGACTGCTATCCCTGCATCGCATCCGCCAAAAATCTGAATTGTTTCCCCCTTGGAGTATACTCCTGTGTTGCTTTCAATGGAGAGAGCGTTCACGGTTCCAAACAGGCACAGCAATAGCGCAAGCAATGCAATTAATTCCCTACTTTTTCTTTTCACGCTTCTTCAGCTCCTTAAGCTCTTTCTTTGAGGCTGCAAGTTCTCCCTCATACTTTTCCATGCTTGCCTCATACTCTTCCTTTGAAATTGAGGCCTGGTTAAAATATTTTTCCTGCACCTTTTTCTCAAGGTTGTTCAGCTTCAAAATCTTCTTTTCCAGGGACTTAACTGTTGTAAACTTTATAATTCCTGTTCTGATTGCAATCACAACCGCCAGAATAGATACAAGAATCAGGGCAATAATATATACAAGCTCAATATTTTGTTCTATTAAATAAGTAAGTGAAAATCCGGTTATTTCAATATATTTTTCATTCTCCCCCCTGTTGCCTGCCTTGTCTTCCACCTGTGCCCAAATTTTGAGCATTCCAATGTCTTCCTCTTCCACAATATAGCTTGCGGTAAAGAACCCTGTCTTAACTGCTTTTAGGCTAACCTCTTTGTAGTTGATGAAAACGGTTGCGTTTGCATCTGTTACCCATTCTCCGTTTGGATAGTTTAAGAAAAGGCTTGGCTTAAGGTCGTCTCCAACC